>JANODH010000069.1:0-5753 GCA_031412595.1 Sphingomonas sp.
GCGGGACCAAGATCTTGTCGAAGGCCGATACGGCCACCGTCAAGGCTTGGGCGCCGTACGGCCTGTCATAAGGAGGCCCCGGTAGATGGCACGCGTCAAACGCGGCGTAACAACGCACGCAAAACACAAGAAAATCCTCGAGCAGGCCAAGGGCTATTATGGCCGTCGCAAGAACACGATCCGTGTCGCGCGGCAGGCCGTCGAAAAGGCCGGGCAATACGCCTACCGCGATCGCAAGGTTAAGAAGCGTAATTTCCGCGCGCTCTGGATCCAGCGCATCAACGCGGCCGTCCGTATGGAAGGTCTAAACTACGGCCAGTTCATGCACGGGCTGAAGCTGGCGGGCGTCGAACTCGACCGCAAAGTCCTTGCCGACATGGCAATGAACGAAGGCGTCGTGTTCAGCACCATCATCGCGCAGGCGAAGGCGGCACTGCCTCAGGCAGCTTAGGTCCGTTTTTGTTGTAATGCGCAAATGGGCGTGAGCGGGTTGCCGCTCGCGCCCATTTGCTTATCAGGTGCCTGTCATGACCATCGAAACGCTGCAATCCGAACTGCTGGCCTCCATCGCCGCGGCTGACACGCTTGAGGCGCTGGAAGCAGTGCGGATTAGTGCGCTGGGCAAAGCAGGAAGCGTTTCCGCACTGCTGAAGACGCTAGGCGGGATGACGCCCGAGCAGCGACAGGTCGAAGGACCGCGGATCAACGGCCTGCGCGAGGCGGTGTCGGCGGCATTGGCAGTGCGTAAAGTGGCACTTGAAGCGGTAGCGCTCGATGCCAAGCTCGCGACCGAGCGGTTCGACATGACCCTGCCAGCGCCCGAAGCACCGCGCGGGTCGGTGCATCCTGTTTCGCAGGTGCTCGATGAACTGTCCGAGATTTTCGCCGATTTGGGCTTTGCGGTCGCGACGGGGCCCGAGATCGAGGACGACTGGCATAATTTCACGGCGCTCAACATTCCCGAAAGCCATCCGGCGCGGGCGATGCATGACACATTCTATTTCCCCGCCACAGCGGATGCGGAAAATCAAACACGTAAGTTGTTGAGAACGCACACGTCACCTGTCCAGATCAGGACCATGACGTCACAAGAGCCACCGATCCGCATCATTGCGCCGGGGCGGGTTTACCGGTCGGACAGTGACGCGACGCACACGCCGATGTTCCACCAGATCGAGGGCCTCGTGATCGACAAGGGCATTCATCTGGGCCACTTAAAATGGACGCTCGAGACGTTCCTGAAAGCCTTCTTCGAGCGCGACGACGTGACGCTGCGCCTTCGCCCGAGCTATTTCCCCTTCACCGAACCTTCGGTCGAAGTCGATGTCGGCTACACGATACAGAACGGCAAACGCGTCATCGGTGGGTCGGAAGGCTGGATGGAAGTGCTAGGGTCGGGCATGGTCCACCGGCGGGTGATCGAAGCATGTGGCCTCGATCCCGACGTCTGGCAGGGCTTTGCGTTCGGCACCGGCATCGACCGGCTGGCGATGCTCAAATACGGGATGGATGATTTGCGGCCGTTCTTCGATGGCGATCTGCGATGGCTCCGCCACTATGGTTTCGGCGCGCTCGACGTACCCACGCTGAGCGGGGGGGTCGGGGCATGAAGTTCACGCTTGGCTGGCTCAAAGAGCATCTCGACACCGAGGCTGGCGTCGATGCGATTGCCGAAACGCTGAACGCAATCGGGCTCGAAGTCGAAGGGATCGACAATGCCGCCGCAAAGCTCGGCGCGTTCCGCATTGCCAAAGTGCTGAGCGCTGCGCCGCATCCGCAAGCCGACAAGCTGCAGGTGCTGAGCGTCGATGCCGGAGGCGGACCACTGCAGGTAGTCTGCGGTGCCCCGAATGCCCGTGCTGGCCTCGTCGGCGTGTTCGGCGCACCGGGAGCCACGGTTCCGGCGAACGGCATGGTTCTGAAAGTCGCAAGTATCCGCGGCGTCGAATCGAACGGCATGATGTGTTCGACGCGCGAATTGGAGATCGGTGACGATCATGACGGCATCATCGAACTTCCCCACGACGCGCCCGTGGGTGCGAACTATGCAAGCTGGGCAGGGCTAGACGACGCTATATTCGACGTCGCGATCACGCCGAACCGACAGGATTGCATGGGCGTGCGCGGGATTGCGCGCGATCTCGCGGCAGCAGGGCTGGGGACGCTGAAGCCGCTGAACGCAGATCCTGTCACCGCAGCCTTCGCATGCCCGACCGAAATCCGCACCGACGACGCCGAAGGATGCCCTGCCTTTTACGGGCGCGTCATCCGCGGCGTGCGCAACGGGACATCGCCCGACTGGATGCAGCGCCGCCTGAAAGCGATCGGTCAGCGGCCGATCTCGGCGCTGGTCGATATCACCAATTACGTCATGTTCGATCTCGGGCGGCCGAGCCATGCCTATGACCTGACAACTTTGTCCGGACCCGTAATTGCGCGGCGCGCGAGCGATGGCGAGTCGGTAACAGCACTCAATGGCAAGGAATACAGGCTGACGACCGATATGACCGTCATTGCCGACGATAATGGCGCGCACGATATCGCGGGTATCATGGGTGGCGAGCATTCGGGCGTATCGGCGACAACAACCGACGTTCTGCTCGAAGTCGCCTATTTCGATCCCGAGCGGATTGCGAAGACGGGCCAAGTGCTTTCGCTGACCTCCGACGCGCGGGCCCGCTTCGAACGCGGGGTCGATCCGGCATTCCTCGATGATTCCATCGAGATTTTGACCGGCCTGATCGTGTCGATCTGCGGCGGCACTGGGTCCGGTGTGGTCCGTGCGGGAACGCCGCCAATGGCAGCCAAGACTATCGCCTATGATCCTTCGTCATGCGGCCGACTTGGCGGCATCGACGTATCGCCGCGCGCGCAGCAGGCAATATTGGAGCGATTGGGCTTTTCTGTGGCCGACGACTGGGGCGTCACGGTGCCAAGCTGGCGGCGTGATGTCGACGGACCTGCCGATCTGGTCGAAGAAGTCGTGCGGATCACCGGGCTCGATCATGTTGTGTCCACGCCTTTGCCGCGTGCCGATGGTGTGGCGAAATCGACCGCCACCCCGATCCAGAAGATCGAGCGCAAGGTTCGCCGCACGGCGGCCGCGCGCGGTTTGCATGAAGCAATTACGTGGAGCTTCCTCAGCGAAGCCGAAGCGCGGCCATTCGGCGATGCGCTCTGGGTGCTTGCCAATCCGATATCTGAAGATCTCAAGGTCATGCGGCCATCGCTGCTTCCCGGCCTTCTTTCCGCTGCACAGCGCAATGCAGATCGTGGCACCGACAGCATTCGGCTATTCGAAATCGGTCGGCGTTATCTTGGCGATAGCGAGCCGTTGACAGTCAGCATTGTCCTTGCCGGAGAACGAACAGCGCGCAGTTGGGCGACCGGCAAAGCACAACCGTTCGACGCATTCGATGCAAAAAGCGAAGCGCTTGCGCTGCTCGAAGCAGCCGGTGCACCCGTCCAGAATCTCCAGGTCTTTGATGAAGCGGGCGCGCATTATCACCCTGGCCAGTCGGGCACGCTGCGCCTCGGCCCCAAAGCCGTGCTGGCCAGTTTCGGTGCGTTGCATCCGGCAACGGCCAGGGCATTCGGGCTGACCGGCGCGGTCGTTGCTGCCGAAGTCTATCTCGACGCAATTGCGCAAAAACGCAGTGCAGGCTTCATGCGGCCCGCGTTCAGCCCGCCGAACCTTCAAGTCGTCCGGCGCGACTTTGCGTTTCTCGTGCCCGCAGATTTGCCAAGCGATGCACTGATCCGCGCCGTTAAAGGGGCAGACAAGACGGTAATTGCGGGCGTGCGACTTTTCGACATGTTCGCCGGTGCCGGCGTGCCCGACGGGCAGATATCGCTTGCGATTGAGGTTACATTGCAACCGGTCGAAAAAAGTTTCACCGAGGAACAATTGTCGGCAATCGCAGCAAACATCGTCGCCGCTGCTGTTAAGCTTGGCGCAACACTGCGCGGCTGATAACCTTCAATCCGCGTGCGATATTCATCGGCGCAGCGTCGCGAAGGGTTGCTTATGTCTCGTGCTTTGGTTTCGCTTGTTTCGGCGGCATCGCTCACGTTGTCCGCTTGCGGCGGCAGTGGCGGGGAAACGACAGCAGCGGCGGGCGGCGGCTCTGGCGGCGGCGGCGCAGCAGCAACGGGCTGCTCGCTCGTCGAGCGGCAGAATTGGACCTTTGCCCAGTTGAACGAATGGTATCTGTTTCCTGAAACACTCCCGGCGAGTTTGAGCCCGGCGGCCTATGCAAGCGTCGACGATTATGTCGACGCGCTCACCGCGACAGCACGCGCGCAGCGCCGCGATCGGTTTTTCACTTATGTCACGTCGATCCGCGAAGAAAATGCGTTCAACACATCAGGATCGAGCGCTGGAATCGGCATTCGGCTGACGACGAATGCGACGACGAAAACGGCATTCGTTTCGGAAAGCTTCGAAGGCGCGCCGGGGCTGGCGGCGGGACTTGATCGCGGCACCGAGATTCTCGCAATCGGCGAAAGTCCGGCTTCGTTGCGGAGTGTAGCAGACATTATCACGGCAGAAGGAACGGCAGGCGTTACAGCAGCGCTGGGCCCGACGACGGCAGGGGTAACGCGGACGTTGCGCATCGCAAACGCAAGCGGCACCAGTACCGTTACCGTCACTAAGAGCGATTATTCGCTTACGCCGGTCTCCAGTCGATATGGCGCGCTGATCATCGATGATGGCGGCAAGCGCGTCGGCTATCTGAATTTGCGGACATTCATTTCGTCTGCGGACTCGCAATTGCGCACAGCATTCGCCGACTTTCGCGCGGCAGGAATCAGTGAATTCATTATCGATTTTCGCTATAATGGCGGCGGCCTTGTTTCGACAGCGGACCTGATGGGTGACTTGCTGGGTGGCAACCGATCGACATTCGATGTTTTTTCGCAAACGACTTATCGACCCGAAAAATCGAGCCGCAATTCGACCAAGCGCTTCAGCCCGGTAGCGCAATCGGTATCGCCCGTGAAAATTGCCTTTATCGGCACGAACGCAACCGCGTCGGCAAGCGAACTCGTGATCAACAGCTTCATTCCCTATCTGGGAGCGAACGTGGCGCTGATCGGGGCCAATACATTTGGGAAGCCAGTCGGACAGGTTGCGCTCGACCGCGCAGCTTGCGACGATCGCTTGCGCGCGATCGCCTTTTCGCTGCGTAATTCGGTGAATTCGGATGCCTATTATGATGGCCTCGCCAGCACAGTGCGCTCGAGCTGTGCCGCTGCCGACGATGTCACCAAGCCTCTTGGCAGCGCTGAGGAAGCCTCAGTGCGCCAGGCACTCGACTTTCTTGCCGGCCGCGCCTGCGCGCCGATTGCCACGGGGCAGGCATCGCTGAGCGCGCGCGCGGCCGCGCCGCAACTGCTGCGGCCCGAAGCGCCGACGGTCAGCCAGCGCGAAGTGCCTGGGCTGTTTTAACGGCTGAGCAAGAATACCGCATGTTCGGCGAACAGGTTTGCACCGGCGCTCGCTGTCATGCGCTCGCCAGTTAAGAACCACTGCTGTTCGATCCAGATGTTGCGAAGTGCGATAAAGCTGCGGAAATCGTCGATCGTTACATGGTGAATATTCGGCGTGTCGTACCAGCGCGATGGTAATTGTTTCGTCACTGGCATCTGGCCACCGAACATCAGCGCCATGCGGATGCGCCATTGCGCAAAATTCGGGAAGGAAACGAACGCACGCCCGCCGATCCGCATCAGCTGATCGATCACGAAGT
>JANODH010000070.1:0-6188 GCA_031412595.1 Sphingomonas sp.
ATCTCCCTCCATAGCTTTACGCCGCGTCTCGAAACGCGTCCGGATGAAGTACGCCCTTGGGAAATCGGGATCCTTTATAACAGTGATGACCGGGCGGCCCGGATCGCGATCCCGCTGCTTGAAGCTCAGAATGTCGTTGTCGGCGATCAATTGCCCTATTCGGGTAAATTGCTGAATGCGACAATGAACATGCACGCCGAGGGGACCCAAAGGCCATATCTTGGAATCGAAGTGCGTCAGGATCTGATATCAGATGCTGCCGGCGTCACGAAATGGGCGGCCATCCTGCTTCCTGTGATCGAAAAATGCGCTAAGCTCGAGGCCGGACCAAGGGAGCGCGCTGCTTTCAATGCTTGAACAACGTGTATTTTTTGGGTTTGTCGTTGCCGTGTCGCTGGCAATGGCATGGATTATTGCCCCGTATTACGGTGCGATCCTGTGGGGTGTTGTCACGGCGATCGTTTTCTGGCCGCTGAACCGCGGGCTGCTCGAAGCGCTGCCGAAGCGGCGCGGCACTGCAGCTTTTGCGACACTGCTTGCGGTCATCGCTATCGTCATCGTTCCCACAATCATTATCGGTTCGCTGCTGATCGAGCAGGCATTATCGACTTACGCCCAGATTGAGTCGCAGCAATTCGATCTCGGGAAGATGATCTCCGATATCCGTTCGGGGCTTCCGCGCCCGATAGCAGCGCTCCTTGACCGCATCGGCTTCGGCGATATGCGTGCAATCCAGCAAAAACTCAATTCTGTCGCAACCAGCGGTGCCCGGATTGCGGCAACACAAGCAGTGAGCTTTGGGCAGGGTGCTTTCAGTTTCGCAATTTCACTCGGCATCATGCTTTATCTGACATTTTTTCTGTTTCGCGACGGGGCGCGCCTCACCAGGACAATCGGCGTTCGCATACCGCTTGCCGTTCAGCAGCGGCGTGATCTTTTTGAAAAATTTGCCACTGTGATCCGTGCAACAATCAAAGGCAGCATCGTTGTAGCCATCGTTCAGGGCGTCATCGGCGGTGTCGTATTCTGGATTATCGGGATCGAAGCGGCGCTCCTTTGGGGTGTCGTCATGGGATTCCTGTCGCTGCTCCCTGCTGTTGGCACCGGACTCGTGTGGGTACCCGTTGCCATATATCTTTTTGCTACCGGCCAGACGTGGCAGGGCGCTGTGCTAACGGGGTGCGGGATATTCGTCATCGGAATGGTCGACAATGTTCTCCGACCGATCCTTGTCGGCAAGGATACGCGGATGCCGGACTATGTCGTTCTTATCTCAACGCTTGGCGGGATCAGCGTGATGGGAATCAACGGGTTTATCGTCGGCCCTGTAATTGCCGCGTTGTTCATATCCGCGTGGGACATATTTCTGGTCGAGCGCAACAACGTTACCGAATAGGGTGATTGTGTCATGACTGTGCCGTGGGCATAGACAGCGACGGAGATCACATCACCATGCAAACTTTCGACAAGTCCAGATTGCCCAGCCGTCATGTGTCTGTCGGACCTGAACGCGCGCCTCACCGTTCCTACTATTACGCAATGGGGCTGACCGAGGAAGAAATTGCCCGGCCATTCGTCGGCGTTGTGTCCGCGGGCAATGACTCTGCGCCCTGCAATACGACGCTTGATGCTCAGGCCGATATTGCCCGCAAAGGCGTCGAAGCAGGCGGTGGCATGCCTAGACGCTTCAACACGATCACGGTGACGGACGGCATCGCCATGGGTCATCAGGGGATGAAATCCTCGCTCGTCAGCCGCGAGGTGATCGCAGATTCAATCGAACTCAGCGTCCGCGGCCATTGCTACGATGCACTTGTGGGCTTTGCGGGATGCGACAAGAGCTTACCGGGCATGATGATGGCAATGCTCCGGCTCAATGTTCCGAGTATTTTCGTCTACGGCGGATCGATCCTGCCCGGGCGGTTCAACGATCGCGACGTCACCGTGAAGGACGTCTTCGAGATCGTCGGCCGATATGCAGCCGGCGCCTGTCCACTTTCCGAAGTCGAGGCACTCGAGAAGGTCGCTTGTCCCGGACACGGCGCATGTGGCGGGCAGTATACCGCCAACACGATGGCTTGCGTGGGCGAGGCAATCGGTTTGTCACTGCCGAACAGCAACATGGTTCCTGCCCCTTATACCTCTCGCGAACAGATTGCGCATGCTGCCGGTGCACAGGTCATGGAGCTGTTGGCGAACAACATCCGTCCACGCGACATTTGCACGCGCAAAGCTTTCGAGAATGCTGCACGTATCGTTGCTGCAACCGGGGGCTCGACCAACGGTGCGCTTCATTTGCCTGCTATGGCAAACGAAGCTGGTATCGAATTCAGCCTATTCGACGTCGCCGATATTTTCAAAACCACGCCTTATCTTGCCGACCTGCAACCCGGTGGACAGTTTGTTGCGCGCGATATGTATGATGCAGGCGGCGTCTATATGCTGATGAAGACGATGATGAGCGCCGGACTCCTTCACGGTGATTGCATGACCGTCACAGGCAAAACCCTCGGCGAAAACATCGATCAGGTGACGTGGAATCCTGACCAGAAAGTGATTTATGACGTCAAGACACCGATTTCCCCCACGGGCGGTGTGGTTGGTCTGCGCGGTTCGCTCGCGCCTGAGGGCGCAATCGTGAAAGTAGCAGGGCTTGCCAAGCTGCAGTTTACCGGGCCGGCGCGCGTTTTCGATTGTGAAGAGGATTGCTTCGCCGCAGTCGAGGCACGAACAATCCGCGAAGGTGAAGTGATCGTCATTCGCTACGA
Source organism: Sphingomonas sp. (assembly GCA_031412595.1). Taxonomy (GTDB): domain Bacteria; phylum Pseudomonadota; class Alphaproteobacteria; order Sphingomonadales; family Sphingomonadaceae; genus Sphingomonas_O. Next base: position 2,769 of record JANODH010000070.1, read on the forward strand.
AGGCCCGAAAGGTGGGCCGGGGATGCGCGAGATGCTTTCGACAACAGCCGCACTGTACGGGCTCGGGATGGGCGAAAGTGTCGCCTTGCTGACCGACGGTCGTTTTTCGGGCGCTACGCGCGGTTTCTGCATCGGCCATGTCGGGCCCGAAGCGAGCGACGGCGGCCCGATCGCGCTTGTCGAAGATGGCGACGTAATCGCGATCGATGCAGAAGCTGGAACAATCGACTTGTGCGTCGATGAAGCGACAATGATCGTTCGCCGGGCAGCATGGTTGCCGCGCGAGAATGACTATCAGGCCGGCGCATTGTGGCGGTATGCGAAGAACGTCGGGCCGGCCTGGCAGGGGGCCGTCACTCATCCTGGAGCAAAGGCCGAACGACATATATATGCGGATATATAGTGCATTGCTGTCGCTTATGATTACTGCGTGCAGCGCTGATCCTGTTACGCAAGCTGAAAGAATGCCGGTACACGCAGCGAACAAAATCGAATGTGCACTCAACGGCGTCGCACAATTCGACACCGACTGTTCTGCGGAGCGGGGGGATGGATCCGCGCTCACATTGCGCCACGAGGACGGCGGCTTTCGTAAACTCGTCTTGGAAAACGATGGCACAATTGATAGCGCCGACGGCTCCGAAACGATCCGCAGTCAGATGCTGACGGATGGACGAACTGAAATTCGCGTCGGTAACGATCGTTATCGTCTTCCGGGCAAATAGTGAGCGGGATCGATCAAATCGTACGGATTGCAGCGCGCGGCGAAGGCGTAACAGCCGATGGTCGGCACGCAAAATTTGCAGCGCCGGGCGACCAATTACTGATTGACGGGACAGTGATACCCGGACCAAGCCATTCACTGCCACCGTGCCTGCACTTCCCCGACTGCGGCGGCTGCCAACTTCAGCACCTGACCGACCAGGCTTATGCCGCTTACGTAACCGACCGGATTACTTCCGCGCTCCATGCGCAGGGGCTGGATTTGCCCGAAATCGATTCGCCGCACTTATCGCCGGCTCGAACACGGCGACGGGCTTCCTTGCGCGCGGAGCGGCGGGGCAAGCGCATCATCCTGGGGTTCAACGAGGCGGCGAGCAATACCCTTGTCGATCTGGCCGAATGCCATGTCCTGCTTCCAGAACTTTTCGCGCTCCTTGCTCCCCTGCGGCGCCTGCTGTTGCCGCTGCTACCCGAACGCGCAAGAGCACTGATCACCTTGACTCGAGCCGATCAGGGCGTGGATGTGTCGCTCTGCGGTTTTGAAGTCCACGCTCTTGCGGCAGTCGAAGCCTTATCCGATTTCGGCAAAGCCAACCATCTCTCACGCTTGTCGCTCGACGAAGGGTTCGGTCCCAGCGCACGATATGCGCCAGGCGAAGTTACAGTCACTCTTGCCGGCGTCCCTGTTGCATTGCCCGAAGGAGCGTTTCTACAAGCCACAGCGGACGGTGAAGCAGTGCTGATCGATGCCGTTCGGTCAGCAGTCAGCGACGCGACCACCGTTGCTGATCTTTTTGCCGGGCTCGGCACGTTTGCTTTAGCGTTACGGGGAAAGGTGCATGCCGTCGAAGGGGCTCGAGATGCCGTCGCTGCTTTAATGGCGACGCGACGGGTTGTCGTCGAACATCGCGACTTGTTCCGTCGACCGTTATCGACAGTCGAATTGAGTCGATTTGACGGTGTCGTTCTTGATCCGCCGCGCGCTGGCGCCAAAGAGCAAGTTGCTGAACTGGCGCGGTCCTCCGTCGGCAAGGTCGCTTATGTCTCTTGCAATCCTGCTACCTTTGGGCGCGACGCGAAAATGCTGGTCGACGGCGGCTATCGGTTGGAGCGTGTTACACCCGTTGGACAGTTTCGCTGGTCAACGCATGTCGAACTCGTGGCCGCTTTAACGCGTTAGCGCGCAAAAACGATCACGACGGCGTGCGCGCAGAGCATCATCAACGGGATTGTGCCGAGCGCATGCAACGCAAAGCGCGTCGGAACATGATTTACGCTGACCTGCACAACACTGTGGACAATTCGGAAGCCAACGTAAAACCAGGCGAGCGTTGCATTCAGCGTATTCCCGGCCCCCACAAATGCCAACGTAAGTGCGACAGCGTAAAATACTGTCGGCTGTTCCATCAGATGATTGTAATTGTCCGCAGGCCATTGATCACGGCCATTCAGTTTTGCCCGAATGTCAGCGCCGACGCTGCCGATCATCGGCGTATCGAGCATGCCAGCCCGCTTCATCGCCGGGAGCCGTCGTGCATACATGAGCAGCCAGATCAGCATCGTCCAGGCGGCAAGAACGACGACTGGTTTCAGAATCTCCGACGACATCGGTCAGGCCCCCAGCGTCACGCGCACGGCATTTACCGCAAGCGCGATCAGGCAGATCGAGGAAAGCAAGAAAAGCCCGAAACGAATGGGAATTGTGTTCACGAGAGCCTGCCAAATGCTGTGTAGGACTCGCAAGACGACATAGCCCCACGCCAAGGTGACATTGAGCCCCGTTCCGGCACCAGCGAGCGCGAGGATACCGACGACAGCGTAGAATAATGTCGGCTGTTCCATCAGATGCGCGTAGTTATGTGATTTCCATGCAACGGATGGTGGGACGTTCGGATCGATATCGACGCCCCGTCCACCCGGTGCTGCTTTGGACAAATCCATGCCGATCTTTGACATGGCGGGAAGGCGAGTGCCTGCCATCCACACGAGCATGACGAGTGACCACAGTATAAGGACGGCCGCAGGCGCGAGAATTGGGCTATTCATGGATCAATCACCTCCCCGATTTGGCGGGAAGATTGCGCCAACCCGTTGCGCGGTGCAACCCTTAGTCGAAGATCGCACCCCATTTGCGCTTCGCCCGCGTCTTCCAGGCACCACGGTGATACGCGTCGCTCGCGAGAAGCGGCATGACCGAACCAGCCTCGGCAAATACCATTTGCTCGATACCCGTGTTCACTTTGCCCCAGCTCGCAGCTTCCTGCAGCGTGGACGACGAGCACGCGCCGTCGCGAACGTCGGCAACGGTAATTTGCACGGCATATTTATGAACCTGCACATCATCGTGACCGAGGATCTCAGCACAAACAACAGTATCCTGAATGAAGTTCTTCGGCACGCCGCCGCCGATCATCAACAGTCCCGTCGTTCCGGCTTTGATTTTAATATCCGTCAGCTCGCGGAAATCGGCAATCGCATCGAGGACCATATACGGCTGACCGGCTTTCGCGCGATCGACCTGATGCTTGACCAGGCCGAAACCGGCGGAGCTGTCGACAAAGGCCGGGCAGAAGATCGGCACGTCATGCTCGTAAGCGGCCTGGACCAGGCTGTTGGTCTTCTTGGCATTACCCGCGGCGAGCCATTTGCCCATTTCCTTGATGAATTCGCGGCTCGAATAGGCGCGCGGTTCGAGGC
>JANODH010000071.1:0-7574 GCA_031412595.1 Sphingomonas sp.
GCAGGGCAGTTCGGTCAATTCAGGACGTGGGCCGCTCGGCGAGGGGCAAAAGGGCTATTGGCTCGTCAACGGCCGGATATCCTATGCGACTGATCATTTCAGCATCGCAGGATATGTAAAAAACCTGACGAACAAACTTTACTATCCCAACGCAATCAACGTCGAAGGCAGCTACGGCAGCGATTACCGCATCCGTGCAGCACCGCGGACATTCGGTGTAGAGGTTTCTGCCAAATTCTGATTTATTCTTGGGCGCGCGTCTGCGGTGCAGGCGTCGCCAACGGACTATGGGGTCCGCAGATGGAGATGGACATCTAAATATGCGTATCGTCAGCACGGCCGTGGCGTTCCTTATGTTGGCAAGCTGCAATGCAGGCGGCGGTGGTCCAGTGGACACCGCACGGCTTGCCGGTGCATCGTCGGAGCCGGAAAACTGGCTGACTTACGGCGGCACCAATGATGAGCAGCGCTTCAGTCAGCTCACGTCGATCGACGCCGAATCGGTTTCGACGCTCGGTTTGGCGTGGAGCCATGAGTTCGACAGTCCGCGCGGCATGGAGGCAACACCGCTGGTTGCCGATGGCGTGATCTACACGACAACAGCCTGGTCGAAAGTCTATGCGTTCGATGCCACGACCGGAAAACAATTATGGGCTTATGATCCCAAAGTGCCGGGCGAAACCGGGTTCAAGGCGTGCTGCGACGTCGTGAACCGTGGTGCGGCGATGTATGAAGGCAAAATCTACGTTGGCACGCTCGACGGAAGGTTGATTGCCATCGATGCGAAAACCGGCGCGCTCGCGTGGTCGACAGTGACGGTCGATCAAAGCAAGCCTTACACGATCACCGGCGCACCACGCATCGTCAAAGGCCGCGTGCTGATCGGCAATGGCGGCGGCGAATATGGCGTGCGCGGTTATGTTAGCGCCTATGATGCAGCCACCGGAAAGCTCGCTTGGCGGTTTTACACGGTTCCGCCTGCAAAGGGCGCAAAGCCGGACGGCGCGGCTTCGGACAAGATCATCGCCAAAATGCAGGCCACATGGGACGGCGACTATAGCAAGTTCGGTGGCGGCGGAACGGTTTGGGACTCGATCGTTTATGATCGCGAATTTAACCAGGTTCTGATCGGCGTCGGCAATGGTTCGCCCTGGGACCATCGTTTGCGCTCGAACGGCAAAGGCGACAATCTTTTCATTTCGTCGGTTGTCGCGCTTGATGCCGATACCGGCGAGTATAAGTGGCATTATCAGGGCGTTCCAGGCGAATCATGGGATTTCACGCAGACGCAATCGATTATTCTTGCATCGCTCAAGATCGGCGGCGCGGACCGGAAGGTCATGATGCAGGCCCCAAAGAACGGGCTATTTTACGTCATCGACCGCAGCAACGGAAAACTCATTTCGGCGAAGAACTTCGTCCCGGTGAACTGGACGACAGGTGTCGACATGAAAACGGGTCGGCCGATGGAGGCAGCCGGCGCACGCTATGACAAGGGCGTTTTCGTGGCCTCGCCTTCGGGGCACGGTGCGCATAACTGGCAGCCGATGGCGTATAACCCGCAAACCCAGCTAGCCTATATCCCTGCGCAGGAAGTGCCGCTGGCTTATGTCAGCGACAATCCCTTCGTGCCGCGCCCGGGCGGTTGGAATCTGGGCGTCAATCTAGCGATAAATACGCTGCCGGACGACAAGGCTTCGCTGAAAGCCGTGCGGGCAATGCTGAAAGGCTATCTGATCGCCTGGGATCCGATCCAGCAGAAAGAAGCTTGGCGCGTCGATTTGGGGGGTCCGGGCAACGGTGGCGTTCTGACAAGCGCCGGCGGATTGGTCTTTGCCGGCAATGCCAAAGGCGAGTTCAATGCCTATGCCGCGGCAACCGGCAAGGAATTGTGGTCGTTCGATGCCGGGATCGGCATCATCGCGCCGCCAATTTCCTACGCCGTGAACGGCAAGCAATATGTCGCCGTCATGGCGGGCTATGGCGGAGGCTACGGCCTTCCTGCAGCGTTTGCGGAGTTGGCAGGACCACGACCCAAGGGGCGTCTTCTCGTTTTCGCGCTTGGCGCTAAGGCGCCGTATAAAGTCGAGCGCATGGCCGCTGCGCCACCGGTTATCGTGAAGGATGTTTTCCCGGCATCGGTCGTTGCCAGCGGTTCGGTCCTGTACGGAAATACTTGCGCCGTTTGCCACGGTGGCGGTGTCATGTCGTCGGGCGTCCTGCCCGATTTGCGGCGTTCTGCCGTGCTCGCTGATAAAGCAGCATGGCAAAACGTCGTTCACGACGGCGCCCTGAAAGACAATGGCATGATCGGTTTCAGCAAGTGGATGACCCCTGCCGACATCGAAGCCGTCCGCGCTTATGTGGCTGACAGAGCGCGGCTGCTGGCCAAAAACGAACGCGTCAATTTAGCCAGCGTCCAACGCTAACGGAGAAACACTATGAGCTACGATATGCTGATCAACGGCAAGCTCGTCACCGGCACCCGGACGCTCGATGTGATTGATCCTGCAACGGGCGAAGTGTTCGAAACCTGTGCCTGCGGGACACGCAGCGACATCGACGGTGCCGTGAAAGCAGCTGCGGCGGCATTTCCGGCGTGGTCGGCTACCCCGGTCGCGGCGCGTCAGGCAATCCTGATCAAGATGGCCGAAGCCGTCGAAGCCAATCTCGAAGAGCTTGCCCGAACACTGACCACCGAGCAGGGAAAACCACTGGCCGATGCCCGTGCCGAAGTCGGCGGGTCGGCCTATTTCCTACGCTACTGGGCTTCGTGCGCGCTGCCTGTCGAGGTCATCGAGGATAGCGCATCACGTCGGGTTGAACTGCATCGCACGCCGCTTGGGGTGGTGGCCGCGATTGTCCCGTGGAATTTCCCTCTGCTCACGGCCGTGAATAAAATCGGGGCCGCGCTGGTCACCGGCAACACAGTCGTTGCAAAACCTGCACCGACAACGCCGCTGGCCTGCCTTCGCTTCGGCGCGCTGATTGCCGAGCTCGTTCCTCCCGGGGTCGTCAACATCGTAACTGACAAGAACGATCTGGGCGAAGCACTGACCACGCATCCCGACGTGCGAAAAATCACATTCACCGGCTCGACCGCAACCGGCATAAAAGTCATGGCATCGGGGGCGTCAACGCTGAAGCGCTTGACGCTTGAACTGGGTGGCAATGACTCAGGCATCGTCCTCGAAGACTGCGATCCGGACGTTGTGTCGCAAAAGCTGTTCGATTCCGCTTTCATGAACAATGGCCAGGTATGCGTCGCGCTGAAACGACTTTATGTTCATGAAACGCAATATGACAAAATCTGCGACAACCTCGCCGAGATCGCAAAGTCCGCCGTCGTCGGCCCTGGGCTGCAACAGGGCACGCAATTGGGGCCCGTGCAAAATATCGCACAATATGAAAAGCTGAAAGCACTGATCGAAGAAACGCGCGCCGACGCGACTATTATTGCAGGCGGTGATTGCCCCGAAGGCCCCGGTTATTTCATCAACCCGACGATCGTCCGCGACATTGCCGACGATGCGCGGCTTGTGACGGAGGAACAGTTCGGCCCTGTCCTTCCGGTTCTGCGCTATTCGAATATCGACGATGTCATTGCGCGTGCGAACGACAGCGATTTCGGCCTTGGAAATTCCGTCTGGTCGTCGAGTGATGCGACCGCAGGGGCTGTGGCGGCGAGACTCGATTCGGGCTCGGTCTGGATCAACAAACATGGCGATGTGGGCCCAGACACGCCGTTTGCCGGGGCCAAAATGTCGGGCGTCGGCGTTGAAATGTCGACGCACGGCCTGCTCGAGTTTACGCAAGCCAAAGTCATCAATTTCGCCAAGGCGGATTAGCGTATAAACGCCGCTCTGAAATCATTGCCCAAGTCGTTCATGGCGTGACTGGCAATCGGCGACAGAGCAGGCATGCTCAAAAAACCGTGGGCCATGCCCAGATAGCGGCGCGACACCGTCGCGATTCCGGCTGCACGTAACGCGCCGGCGAAAGCCTCCCCTTCGTCGCGCAGAGGATCATATTCCGCGGTCAGGACCGTAGCAGGCGGCAATCCGGATAGTTCCGCTGTCAGCACAGCGGCCAGAGGGCCAGCGGTCGCACGCGCCGCGCCGAGATAACGGTCCCAAAACCAGTGCAGAATGTCGCGGCTCAAAACGGGACCTTCGGATTGAAAGGCGATCGATGGAAACGCGCACGTCGGATCGATCATCGGATAAACGATCCCCATATATCGCAATGCAGGCCCACGCTCCCGCGCCAGAAGCGCTGTCGCGATGGCCAGATTGCCACCCGCGCTGTCACCGCAGACGCCGATACGTGCAGGGTCTGCGCCAATCGCAAGGGCATTTTCCGCAACCCAGGCCAATGCTGCATGACAATCTTCCAGCGGGCCTGGAAATGGCGTCTCGGGTGCGCAGCGGTAGTCGACCGAAACCACGATCGCCCCGGATCGCAGCGCGAGATCACGACACATCGCATCGTGCGTATCAACCGAACATAAAACGAATCCACCGCCGTGAAAAAAGATAATTATCGGCAGATCATCGTCGGCGGTCGGTCGATAGAGTCGCGCAGCGATCACATGCGTCGATGCGGGAACCGACAAGGCGGCCACATCGACAACTTTGGCTTTCTCGATGGCGAGCAACGGCGCGCTCGTGGCCGATCGGAACGCATCCAGGGCGTCGAGCGGTATCGGGCGCAGCACGTTGCGCGGATCGCCGACAATTTCGTCGTAGCAGGGATCAAGCGGCACGCGCGGCGCGGCCTTTCAGCATGAATCCGGAGTAGCCTTCATCCGCGACCTTTTCGAGGATACGGCGATACCCGCGAACGCCTCCTGAATAGGGCATAAAGACCTTGGGCTTATCCTCGATCTCTGCACCCATGTAATAGGAAACGGCTTTGGGATAGAGCGTTTCCTGAGCGCGCATGTTGACGTGCGCAACCCAGTCGGCTTCGGCGTCGGATGACGCCTCGATCGCCGCAACGCCGCGGTCGCGGGCGTGGCGCAACAATGCGGCGAGCCAATCGACCTGCTGTTCGATCGACAGGATAACATTACTGAGCAGCGACGGGCTGCCCGGCCCGACGATGATGAACATGTTGGGAAAGCCCGATACGCTGAGCCCAAGCTGCGTGACCGGCCCTGCTGCCCATTTTTTCCGAAGCGTGATGCCGTCGCGGCCGGTAATTTCCGGCTTCAGCAATGATCCGGTAAAAGCGTCGAAACCGGTCGCGAGAATGATCACATCGAGCGGATGATCGCCGTCGCGTGTCCGGATGCCGCTTGCCGTAATCGCTTCGATCGGATTGGCCTTGATATCGACCAGCGACACGTTCGGTCGATTGAACGTCGCGAAATAATTGCTGTCGACCGACGGGCGTTTGGTGCCGAAAGGAAAGCCCTGCGGGGTCAGCGTGGCACGCGTGGCTGGATCGTGCACTTGTTCGGCGATCTTTGCGCGCACGAAGTCCGCCGCCGTATCGTTCGACGCCTGATCGAGCAGGATGTCCTTGTAAGCGAGCGCGAACCCGAAGCCGAGACGGCTCCATGCCGCTTCGTAAACCGACTGCCTGTCATCGGGCGACGCTTCGAGTGCCGAAGCGCCATTGGGCACGAAGCCAAGACCGCTCGGCGAATTCAGCGCATTTTGCCGCCGCTGGCGGTATCCGCCTTTGACGGCGCGGTCTTCCTCGTCGGATATCGGTGCGTTAGCGGCCGGAATGCTGAAGTTCGCCGAGCGCTGGAATACCGTGAGATGAGTTGCCTGCTGCGCGATCAGCGGTGTCATCTGGACGCCCGACGATCCGGTGCCGATGATGCCGACGCGTTTGCCCGTGAAGTCGACCGGCGTGCGCGGCCATTCCGCACTGTGGTAGATATCGCCTGTAAAATCCTGCTGACCTTCGAACAGCGGCCGTTTGGTCGTCGAAAGCTGGCCGACCGCAAGGATTAGATATTGCGCGCTCCACGACCGGCCGTCGTGCGCAACGATGGTCCACCGTTCGCTCGCTTCATCGAACGTCGCGTTTGCCATTCGCGTATTGAATTCGATGTCGCGCCTTAGATCGAACCGGTCGGCCACATGATGCGCATAGCGCAGCACCTCGGGTTGCGTGGCATAGCGTTCGCTCCACCGCCAGTCCTGCTCAAGTTCGAGCGAGAACATGTAGCTATAGTCGTAGCTTTCGACGTCGCACCGCGCGCCGGGGTAGCGGTTGCAGTGCCAGACGCCGCCGACGTCGTCGCTGGCTTCCAGCACTTTGACCGAAAGACCGATTTCGCGGAACGAATACAAGGCGCGCATGCCACCGAACCCTGCGCCGACGACCACAACATCCACATTTGTCACGCCTGCCATGCTCCCCATCATTTCGCTTAAGTTTAGGCGCGATCATGCGTAATAGTCAACGTCAGTGTTGACATCTTTCACCTGCTGCTTAGGCTTGATAAAAGCTAGCGGAGGGAAGCATGAAACTCGAAACCCTGATCTACGAAAAGAAGGACCGCATTGCGACGGTAACGCTGAACCGTCCGCATACGGGCAACGCCATATCGGTGCAGCTGCGCGACGAACTCGATCTCGTAATGGACGATCTCGACGATGACGATGAAACGCGGGTGTTGGTCATCAAAGCGAACGGCAATCATTTCGGCACTGGCTATGATCTGAAGGAATTCTCGTATCTTTGGGATGCCGACAGTGCGATCAACGACATCCAGCGCCGCCCGCACCGTCGCAATCCGGTCTGGTCGCGGCGCGAATTTCACTTGTCGCGCGAACGCTGGATGCGGCTGTTCCGGTTGCGGCAATGCACGATCGCCGTCGTTCACGGTCACTGCGTTGCCGGCTCGCTCGATCTGATCGGTGTCTGCGATATCGCCTTCGCAGCGGAAGATGCCCTGCTCGGTCAGCCCGAAGCCCGCGCGATGGGCGAATTGCATGTTTTTGCGATGTGGCCGATCCATCTCGGCATGCGCAAGACCAAGGAATGGCTGTTTACCGGCGACAACATGACCGGCGCTGAGGCTGCTGAAATGGGGCTCGTCAACCGTGCGGTGCCGCGTGACGAGCTCGAGGCCGTCGCGATGGCCTATGCAAAACGCGTATCCAATGTTCCGCTCGACGCGATTTACAGCCACAAAGAAGTCACAAATCGCTGGTTCGAAGCCGCCGGCATGCAAGCGGGCATGGCTGCCGCTAACGACCTCGACGCACTCGGTATCGCCGGGCCCGGTATGGATGAGTTTACCAAAGTTTGGCGCGAAGGCGGGGTCCGCCCGGCCGTCCGCATGCGCGATGCACCGTTCGCGCCGCACCGGACCTATTGGGATGCGTATCAGGCGTCACGCGCCGATGGTGAACCGTCGGGTGACTGAACCGTCGTGACTGTGTCGAAACGCCGTGTCGCACTCGTCACGGGTGCCGCGCGCGGGATCGGCGCGAGTATCGCCTTGCGACTGGCACAGGATGGCTTCGACGTCGCGATTCTCGATCTCGACGAAGAAGCCTGCGCGGACTCGAGGGCCGCCGTCGCCGGGGCCGGTCGTCGTTCCTGCA
>JANODH010000072.1:0-12426 GCA_031412595.1 Sphingomonas sp.
CGAGGTCAATGGCGACGGCGCTGATCCCCTCTTCAAATATCGGAAGCAAGCAAAGCCGGGACTGATGGGCCTGCAATCGATTAAATGGAATTTCACGAAATTCCTGGTGGACAAGTCGGGCAAGGTCGTCGCGCGTTACGCACCCACAGACAAGCCAGAGAGCCTCGCACCTGCGATCGAGAAATTGCTTTAGCCCGCGATGAATCGTTGAACTGAGCAGCATAAGGCGTAACGATTTCTGATGTCGCATGCTTCATTCGTCCCGCTCCGGATTTTTTCAGCATACACAATGCTCGAAGGAGCGATCGACCCGAAGGAAATAGCCAAGCGCGCTCGCGAGCTTGGCTTTCCAGCCGCCGCGATATGCGATCGCAACGGCATGTACGGCGTCATGCCCTTTTCAGAAAGCTGCGCACGCGCCGGCGTGCAGCCGATCATCGGTGCTTATCTGTGCGTTGCGCGTCCTGATCTTCCGCACGGTGCCCCGGCAACTTACGACTGGCTCGCGCTTTATGCCCAAAATGACGTCGGCTATGACAATCTGTGCCGATTGGTTTCGGCAGCGCATCTCGAGCGGCCCGTCGAGGCGCAAGCACATGTCTGCTTTGACCTTCTCAGTCAGCGCACAGAAGGATTGATTGCGCTGACCGGCGGCGCTGAAGGCGCGCTCACAAAACTTTTTGCTGATGGACAGCAGCAAGCAGCGACTGATTACGCGGACCGATTGTGTACGCTGTTTACCGGACGCTTGTATGTCGAGCTTTCACGGCGGCATGACCCGATCGAGGAAAAGGCGGAGCCGCATCTTATTGCGCTTGCCGATGGATATGATCTGCCGCTCATCGCGACGAACCCCACCTGCTTTGTAACCGAAGATTTTCATGCGGCGCACGATGTGATGCTCTGCATTGCGGCATCGACATATGTCGACAGCGACGACCGTGCGAAGTCATCGCCCGATGCATGGATGAAGCCCGCGCACGAGATGAAGCGCCTGTTCGACGATCTGCCCGAAGCGCTCGAAAACACGCTCGTGTTTGCACAGCGCTGTGCGGTTTCGGCCCCGGCGCGCAAGCCGATCTTGCCGAGCCTTGCTGGCGATACCGTAGCAGAAGCCGAGCAACTGCGCGGCGATGCGCACGCCGGGCTGGCCGCGCGTCTTGCGGCTACGTCGGGGATAGATGTCGAAGTCTATCGCGCGCGGCTTGATTTTGAACTCGACGTGATCATCGGCATGGGGTTCCCCGGCTATTTCCTGATCGTCGCCGATTTCATCAAATGGGCAAAGGCAAATGACATCCCCGTCGGGCCAGGGCGCGGTTCAGGCGCTGGATCGGTTGTCGCCTGGGCGTTGACAATTACTGATCTGGACCCATTGAAGCTCGGCCTGCTGTTCGAACGGTTTCTGAACCCGGCGCGCATATCCATGCCCGACTTCGACATCGATTTTTGCGAAACGCGGCGCGAGGAAGTCATCCGCTACGTTCAGAAAAAATATGGGCGCGACCACGTCGCGCAAATCATTACGTTCGGACGGCTGAAGTCGCGCGCCGTGCTGAAAGACACAGGGCGCGTGCTGCAAATGAGCTATGGTCAGGTCGACCGGCTGGCAAAGCTGGTTCCCAATCATCCGACCGATCCGTGGAGCTTGCAGCGCGCGCTGAACGGCGTGACCGAGCTTGCCAACGCTTATCAATCGGAAGCGGACGTTCGTCGGCTTTTCGATTTGGCGATGAAACTCGAAGGGCTACCGCGCCATTCGTCGACTCATGCCGCCGGTGTCGTCATCGGCGACCGCCCGCTCGACCGGCTCGTGCCGCTCTACCGTGATCCACGGTCGGACATGCCCGTCACGCAGTTCGATATGAAATATGCCGAAGCTGCGGGGCTCGTTAAATTCGATTTTCTCGGCCTCAAAACGCTCTCGGTTCTTCAGCGCGCGCTCAACTATATCGAGGCGCGGGAGGGACACCGTCCCGATCTCGACACTCTTGGGTGGGATGACGAGGCCGTCTATGCGCTACTTCAAAAAGGCGACACTGTCGGCGTTTTCCAGCTCGAATCCGAAGGCATGCGGCGCACATTGGCAGCCGTGAAGCCGACCGACTTCGGCGATATCATTGCGCTCGTTTCGCTTTATCGGCCCGGCCCGATGGACAATATCCCTATGTTCGGTGACCGTAAGAATGGTCGCGCCAAGGTCGAGTATCCGCATCCTTTACTCGAAGGCATTCTTGCCGAGACTTACGGCATTTTTGTTTATCAGGAACAAGTGATGCAGGCCGCCCAGGTCCTCGCTGGTTTTTCACTGGGTGAAGCAGACCTTCTGCGGCGCGCAATGGGCAAGAAAATCAAGGCCGAAATGGATGCCCAGCGCGCCGGGTTCGTTGCGGGGTGCGCGGCCAATGACATCAATCCCCGGCAGGCGAATGAACTGTTCGACTTGATTGACAAGTTCGCCGGCTATGGCTTCAACAAAAGCCATGCAGCAGCCTATGCTCTGCTGGCCTATCAAACGGCATGGCTGAAGACGCATTACCCGTATGATTTTTTTGCGGCATCGATGGCATTCGATTTGTCGAATACCGACAAACTGGCGATTTTCGCCGACGATATGCGTCGTATGAAAGTGCGCGCGCTTCCGCCGTGCATCAATACAAGCGGCGCAGATTTCATTGTCGAAGAAGATGATGACGGCCTCGCAGTTCGGTATGCTTTGGGCGCGCTGAAGAACGTCGGTGAAGCAGCGATGGCGCAGATTTGCGATGAGCGAATGAAAAACGGCAATTTCCGCACGATCGATGAACTGGCGGCGCGGATCAGTCCAAAACTGGTCAATCGTCGGCAACTCGAAAGTCTTGCCGGTAGCGGTGCCTGCGACGCACTTTCCCTTAACCGTGCAGGGGTATTTGCAGCTGCCGAGACGATTTTAGCTGTTGCGAATGCGGCTGAAAACAGTCGAGTAAGCGGGCAGGGCGGTCTATTCGGCGAAGGGCCGTCTTCGATCGCTACGGTGCAGATGCCGACTGGTGCGGTTTGGAATCTCACCGAACGGATGAATGCCGAAAAAGATGCTTTCGGTTTTTACTTTTCTGCCCATCCCGTCGATCGATACGCGCATGTGGCGGCCACCCACGGTGCACGAAGTTTTGCCGCGATCAGCAGTCAGGCAGCTCCGGCAGACGGGTCACGGACAAGTGCTGTGATGGCCGCACTAGTTGAAAGTGTTCGCTGGCGAACGTCGGCAAAAGGTAAGCGCTATCTAATGGCGACTTTGTCTGACCCTAGCGGTTCGTTTGAAGTTACCTGCTTCGATGAACCCGCCCAAAAAGATATTGAAAACGCTGCACAGTTTGGCGGCTGTGCATTGCTCAATGTAGAACTGGATCGAAGACCGGGCGAGGAAACGCCGCGTGTTACGGTCCGCCGTTTGCAGCCTCTGGAATCACTTGCGGGGAGTGCCCGGTTAAAAGCTGAAATCGTTATTACAGACTATCTGGCCGTCGCTCGGCTCGCAGGTGTTTTGTCGCTTGCCCATGGCGGTCGTAGCGAAATCGTTTTGCGTGCGAAACTTGGCAACGGGCAAGCGGCAGATATGATGCTCGGACATGATTTTTTGATCGACGGCGAACTGGCCGATGCAATCAGCGAAATCGACGGTGTGGCCAGTGTTTCGCTAACAAATGCGGCGCCGCCAAGGCTTGCGCTCGCGTCGTGAACCGATAAGCTATTTCACGAGGAGGACGATCTATGCTGGGTGCGATGCAGGACTGGTCATTGCGGGTGACTCATCTGATCGATCACGCGGCGCGCGAACACAGTAATCGCGAGATTAGCACACGCTGGGGCGACGGCAGTATCGAACGTACGAATTGGGCTGGCGTTGCGCTGGAAGCGCGCAAGCTCGCGCAGGCACTGGTGGCACTGGGAATGCAACCTGGCGACCGGATTGCCACGTTCGCAATGAACCATCATCGACATTTGACAGCTTGGTACGGCGCTATCGGCATGGGTGGCGTGATCCATACGCTGAACATCCGCCTTTTTGACGAGCAGCTGATTTACATCATCAATCACGCCGAGGACCGGGTGTTGATGTACGACGCTGCGTTCGCGCCGATTATCGAGCGGCTGAAGCCCCAACTCGATACCGTAGAACATTACATATGTTTCGACAGCGATTATGCGACACTGCTCGAAACGCAAAATGGCAACTATGCTTGGCACGTCGGTGACGAACGCGAGCCTTGCATGCTTTGCTACACGAGCGGGACGACAGGAAATCCGAAGGGCGTGCTGTATGAACACCGCTCAACAATGCTTCATGCAATGGCTGAAATCGCGCCGAGCGTTTTCGATTTGTCATCGCAAGCGGCACTTTTGCCGATTGTTCCGATGTTCCACGCGGCAAGTTGGGGCCTCCCCTTTGCCGGCGCTGCAGCTGGCGTAAAATTCGTTTTCAGTGTGACGAATGAAGCTTCGGTATTGCATAAACTTTTCATCGATGAAGAGATTACGCATTCAGCTGGCGTCCCGACAGTGTGGCTCGCGATGTTTCAGCATCTCGATATGCTTGCCGACAGCGGCCATGCAGCCGATCTGGGGAAAATGCGTGTCGTGACGATTGGCGGTTCCGCATGTCCGCGGTTCATGGTGGAACGACTGATGCGCATGGGCATTCGCTTGAATCATGCATGGGGCATGACCGAGACATCACCGATCGGGACGATGGGCGCACCATCGGCTGATTGGAACAGCCTGACCTTCGACGAGCAGGTCGACGTCACGTCCAAACAGGGGCGCGTGCCGTTTGGCGTCGAATTGCGCGTTGTCGACAAGAATGGCGATATTGCTCCAAGAGATGGTCAGACTTCGGGCCGACTGGAAATTCGCGGGCCATGGGTCGTCAAACGCTATTTCAAAATGGAGGAAGACGCGACGGGTGATGATCAGTGGTTCGACACTGGCGACGTTGCCGTAATCCATCCCGACGGCGTGATGCAAATTACCGACCGGTCGAAAGATGTCATCAAATCCGGCGGCGAATGGATTTCTTCGGTCGAGCTTGAAAATGCTGCGTGCGGCTGTCCCGGTGTGGCAGAAGCGGCAGCAATCGGCGTCTATCACCCGAAATGGGACGAGCGGCCGATACTTTTGGTCGTGCGTAAGCCAGGCAGCGACGTCACAATTACAGCGGTAGCCGATTTCCTTGCTGGGCATGTTGCCAAATGGTGGCTGCCCGATGAGATCCTGTTTGTCGACAGTCTGCCGCATACCGGCACGGGCAAAATCCTGAAATCGGCGCTTCGCGAACAATATCGTGATTATAAATTGATGGCCGCCTAAAACAGAGTGCCCTGCGCGCCAGCGGGCGGTCGGAAGAGATCCGAACGGAGCGCCACGCGTTCTCGCTGAAGTCCGTATCGTCGGCAGGCGATCCTGAAACGTGTTACCATCAAATCATACCATGGGCCTGTTCCGCGCATTCGGCTGCCAAAACGGGGATCGTTATCGCGAACATTGCCTTCGGTACTGCCTCGGATTGAGTTAATCATGGACATTACTTTGCCAGCGCGATCAGGGTAATGCACATCGAGCCAATCGCGAAAAAGTGGTGCGACTTCATACGGCAGGCGAACGGGAATAAATGAAGCGGACCGCGCCCCCGCACGCGCCGCGACATCCAGTATCGCTTCGGTTTCATGATCGGTAATTGCGGGAATAAGCGGCGAGATGGACACTTGCACGGGGATGCCAGCCGCAGATAAAGTCGCGATTGCCGCAATTCGGCGGTGCGGGGTTGGCGCGCGCGGCTCTAAGGTCATCGCAATCTTCGGATCTAACGATGTCACTGAAATCATGACCGAAACGAGCCCCTGTGCAGCCATCGGCGCGAGGAGATCGATGTCGCGGACGACACGATCGGACTTCGTGGTGATCATCAAGGGATGCCGGGTTTCAGCTAGAATCTCGATGCAAGCACGGGTGATCCGCCAGTCACGTTCGATCGGCTGATACGGATCGGTATTCGTACCCATTGCGATTGGCGCCACGCGGTATGAAGGCCTCATCAGTTCTGCGCGCAGAAGGGCCGCCGCATCCGGTTTGGCGAAAAGCTTCGTTTCAAAATCGAGCCCGGGTGACAGATCATGAAACGCATGTGTCGGCCGGGCGAAACAATAAATACAGCCATGTTCACAACCGCGATAAGCATTGATCGACCGGTCGAATGGCACGTCAGGCGAATTGTTCCGCGCAATGATCGTCTTCGGATGTTCGATCGTAACACTCGTTTTTGTTGATGCAGGAGCTTCGTCGAGCTTCTCTCTGTCGTCCAGCCATTCCCCGTCTGCAACGCGCTCCGGTAGATCAAACCGAGGACTTGACCGGTTGTGCGTTGCGCCTCGCTGCGGCCGTACGGTCGTCATGCCTAGAAACTACCAGACTGGAAGAACATTACTAGAACATTATCACCTTTCTTGGAGGCGGGGCATCAACTCAACAAAATTGCACGGGCGGTGGCGACTATCGAGCTGGCTTTCCAATATGCCGGTCCATCCATCAACGACGGCACTGGTCGAACCAGGCAGCGCGAAAACATATGTTCCGCGCGTGACAATTGCGCAGGCACGTGATTGCACTGTCGAGGTTCCGATCTTTTGAAATGATAGCCACCGGAAAAGTTCGCCGAAGCCGGGAATGTCTTTACCGCCCATGCCAGCAAGTGCTTCGGGTGTAACATCGCGGCCTGTGACACCAGTGCCGCCCGTCGTGATTATGCAGTCGACGGTCGGGTCGTCGACCCAGCGATGGAGGCAAGCAATCAGTGAGTTGACGTCGTCGCGAACGATGCCGCGGTCCGCAAGCACGTGTCCCGCAGCTTCGATTAGTTCGACGAGCTTGTCGCCTGACCGATCATCCGCTGCTGTTCGTGTGTCCGACACAGTCAGGACGGCAATCCGGACCGGTTTGAACGTTGCCGCCTCGTCGATCAACGTGACACGCGCACGGCATTGGCGCCGGACATGCCGGGAAAGCGAGGCCAGAGCCCTTGGACGAGCGCGAAACGGCTATCGGTCCGTTGGCCCGCTTGCTGCTGATACATCCAGTAATTTCGAAGAACGATCGTTACATAGCCGCGTGTTTCCCAATACGGGACGCTCTCGATATACATCAACGGGTCCCGGTTGGTGACTTCGCCGCGCGCATTCCACCGGTCGAGCGGCGCCGGTCCTGCATTATAAGCCATAATGACTTTGGGAAGCAGGCCACCGGTCGATGCCATGTCGCGCAATTGTTCGATATAGCTTTGTCCATATTCCATATTGGTCGACGGCGTGCCCAGCGAGCCCACCGTCGGCGAGCCTTTGCGGCGCGCAATCATGGCCGCTGTGCCGGGCATAACTTGCATCAGCCCGCGCGCACCCGCTGGGCTAGTTACGTTGACGCGAAAATTCGATTCCTGAAGCGTGTGTGCAAAAACAAGCGCCCGATCCACCCGCCAGCCGCCTTCGGGTGACCAGTTCGCTGGCGCCGGATACCGGCCTGCCATGGACGGACGCGCGCCGCGTGGGCCATTATGCGCCAGAAACAGCTGGGTCGCCGGCAGACTAAGCTTTCCGGCAATCGTTGTCAGAGCGCTATGCTCGGCGGGGATCCCAATGCGTGCCTGCCAACGGATCAACTCCTCTGCTCGCTGCATCTGGCCGATCTCGGCAAGCGCAAGAGCGGCACGAATGTTGGGACGTTCGACGACTTTTCGAATGGCACCAGAGCCGTCAGCATCGCGTGTCGGCGCAAGGCCCATCGCGGCTTGCGCAAGCATGCCGTAGAACGTTTCATCGAGTTGCGCCGCATTGCGAAGACGCGGTTGAATGCGCTCGGGCTGTTTTGCGACCATGTCAGCGCGCGCCGCCCAATAATGACCCGCAGCGATCATCTCGGCATCAGAATGGCGACGCGCGACCTGCGCGAAGGCTTCCGATGCTGCTCCATAATCCTTTCGACGCCAGGCCGAAAGCCCGACGACCCAATCGGCCATTGCAGCCCAGTCGCCCGTACCTGCTTGTGCACTTGAAGCCAGCCGGCGCGCGGCGAGATCATCCCCCGTCAGGAAATAGGACCAAGCGACGCGTTGCCGCCATTCTGTTTGTGCTTCTGAAGTCAGCTGATCCTGGTTGATCAGAAGCAAAGCTTCCGCCTCAGCTGGGCGATCGTCCTTTATCAGGGGGAGAATCTGCGCAGCGAGACCACCGGCCGCCGGATCGCCAGCCGTCGTCGGTGTCCGAGCGCGTCGCGGCGAAGTTCCTAACCAGGACAATTCCCGGACTTCGGGAAGAAGCGGGACCGTCGTCGCACCTCGTGCACCGGCAAGGCGAACAAGCGACTGGGCATAGGGCAGATCAGGTGCAGCAGCGGCCACAGCAACAAGATCAGGCGCTTCGACTTTCGGTGATCCTTTCGCCGTGAAAATAATTGCGCGGGCCGTCGCATGAAGCGGCCCGTCATCCATCGATGCGAGCTGAGCGCTGGCATCGACCCACTTTGCCGCATCGATTAGTGCAAAAATCTCTCGATACCGGTCACGGACATTGGGTCCAAGCTGAGTGGGCAGCGATAGTTCCGCGTCAGCAGCGTTCTGTGCTGCGGAAATGGACGGCACCGATCCCGACGAAAGCAGCACGACTGCGAGTACAGCTTTGATGTTCACACATCTTCCTTCAGCATCAGTCTTTGCATTTCGCCCCATGCTGTTGCCTTCCGAGACGGCGATTCCCCGAACATCCGTGGATGAGCCGTCGCAATCGTGTCGAGTATGAGCCCGGCGTGGTTAACCTTATGTAATTTTCCACGCGCAGCGGCATCATCGAACCCGAGGAATGCACGGCTGGCCGCGCTTCCGACCAGCCACAATTGTTTTGGTGCGGCGAGCGCGATGTGCTGCTTGGCAAGGGCTGTCAATGCGCTGATGCTTTCATCGGAGAGCCTGCCGGTGATGGGGCGGCCAGGGCATAGTGACGCAATGTAAACAGACGAGCGGTCTTTTCCGATTGCTGCCAACATCTTGGTAAACACCGGACTACTCAGCAGCGCCCCTGTGTCCAAGTCGTCGGTGTCCGGGTGATCGGTAAGGATCATCAGTCCGCTTGCGAGGCTTCCGGCTGGTCCAATGCGCCGCGAAGGCGGACCTGCATCAACAATATCGGCGGTCATTAAATGATCGATCAATGCATCCAGCGTTTGAGGGATGGCATCCGCAACGGGTGAGGTTAACGTGTTGAAAGCGGCGCTTTGCTTCGTCGTCGCGGCAAGCCAGCCATAGGGTACTTCGCCGATCGCAATATCGACGCCAGCATCGCGCCACCAGCTCAGCAAACCTTCTGCTGCTAAAACTCCCTCATGATACTCGCTGGTCGACATTACCCTTCTAAAACCGGTTCTTGACGGCGCGGTCAATGCAGGGAAGAGACCCAAAGGGTAGCACGGTGCCCATGTGCGGCAAAGTGCGGCGAAGGATGATCGTGATGAGTGAACGCGAAGCAATGCCGTATGACGTCGTAATCGTCGGCGCTGGCCCTGCCGGGCTGGCAGCCGCGATCCGGCTGAAACAGTTGAACGGCGACCTCGCGGTATGCATCCTCGAGAAGGGATCAGAAGTCGGCGCTCATATCCTGTCTGGCGCAGTCGTCGATCCCAGAGCGCTCGACGAACTTTTGCCCGAATGGCGCGACATGAACTGCCCGATGGCAGATGTGCCGGTTGTCGACAATCAGCACTGGGTGTTGAGCGCAAAGAAGAAATACGCGCTGCCTCATCTGATGATGCCGGGTTTCATGTCGAACAAAGGGACATACACTGGCAGTCTCGGCAATCTTTGTCGTTGGCTTGCCGAACAGGCCGAGGGGCTTGGTGTGGAAATCTTTCCCGGATTTGCCGCTGCCGAAATTCTTTATAACGAAGATGAGTCGGTAAAAGGGGTCGCAACTGGCGACATGGGCGTCGCGCGCGACGGTTCACACAAAGCCGATTATCAGCCTGGTCTCGAGCTCCACGCAAAATATACGTTCTTTGCCGAAGGTGCGCGCGGGCACCTCACAAAACAACTCAAGACCAAATATAATTTGGAGTCGGATTGCGAACCACAGGTTTATGGTATCGGTTTGAAAGAGCTGTGGGATATCGATCCGGCGCTGCATCAGCCCGGACGTGTGATCCACACGCAGGGTTGGCCGCTGACTGACGCTTGGGGCGGGGGGTTCCTTTATCATCAGGCAAACAATCAGATCGCGCTCGGTTTCGTCGTCGCGCTGGATTATAAAAATCCGTATCTCTCGCCGTTCGAAGAATTTCAGCGCTGGAAGCATCATCCAGAAATTGCTGCTATTTTGAAAGGCGGCCGCCGCGTGTCTTATGGTGCCCGCGCGATCAATGAGGGGGGGTGGCAGTCGGTTCCCAAACTCGCGTTCCCGGGAGGCGCCCTGATCGGGTGCAGCGCCGGGTTTGTAAATGTCCCGAGGATTAAGGGCAGCCACACGGCAATGAAGTCGGGAATGCTTGCTGCAGAATCCGCGGCCGCAGCCATCGCGGCAAATCGCACTGCGGACGAACTGGCCACCTATCAGCCAGCCGTCAACGAAAGCTGGATCGCCACCGAGTTGAAACTGGTAAAGAATTCCGAACCGTGTGTCGCCAAATTCGGCAATGCGCTCGGCACCATTCTGGCCGGTGCTGACATGTGGATGCGCACGCTGAAAATAGGCCTTCCAATTACCATGAAGCATCATGCTGATCATACGACGCTTTGGCGGCGCGACCTCATCGAACCGATTGCATATCCAAAACCGGACGGCGTCCTCAGCTTCGACAAGCTTTCCTCGGTATTTATTTCTAATACGAATCATGCAGAGGACCAGCCGGTGCATTTGCAACTGAAAGACGCAAGTGTGCCAATCGCTGTGAATCTGCCGCTCTACGACAACCCTGAACAGCGATATTGCCCGGCGGGCGTCTATGAGATTGTCGGACGCGAAGAAAACAACCCGCGACTGCAGATAAATGCGCAGAACTGTGTGCATTGTAAAACTTGCGACATCAAAGACCCGACGCAGAATATCAACTGGGTGGTGCCGGAGGGTGGCGGTGGCCCGAACTATCCGAATATGTAATTTGTCACGCAGACCACGTCCCGGCTGGTCACCAACACGCAGGTTAGTGCCTGCAATGCTAATCAGTCGCTGACTCTCAAGGAAATGGCAGCCTTATGCGCAGCGATACTGCCTACGCAAAAATCAATCTGACGCTGCATGTCCGTCGGCGGCGTGATGACGGGTATCATGAACTCGAGACGCTTTTTGCATTTCTTGACGATGGCGATGCACTGTCGATTGCGCAAGCAGACAGCTTCGCCCTTGACGAGTGCGGGCCTTTTGGTGGCCAGGCAGGCCCCCCTGAAGAAAATCTGATCACGCGCGCAGCGCGGCTGACAAGAGAGGGCGCACTGCCATCATTGCGCATCACGCTTGATAAGCGACTGCCCGTTGCCGCTGGCCTCGGCGGTGGATCAGCGGATGCCGCAGCTACACTTCGATTATTGGGCGCGCACGATCGGCTCGACTTTGCGGCATCGCTCGGCGCCGACGTTCCGGCTTGCATGGCGAGTGTACCGGTTATCGGGACAGGAACGGGAACGGAACTGACGCCAGTCACCAACAACGTCCAAGGACTTGCCTGCCTTATCGTCAACCCTATCGTTCCACTGCCCACTGGACCTGTTTTTGCGGCTTGGGACGGTGTCGATCGCGGGCCGATTGCAAAGGGCAGTGCAAGCCAAATCATGCAGGAAGGACGAAACGATCTCGAAGCTGCAGCGATTGCTATCTGTCCGGTAATCGGTGTTGTACTGACATCTCTCCACCAGACAAATCCGCTGATCGCGCGAATGTCCGGCTCCGGTGCAAGCTGTTTTGCTGTGTACAACGAATTCGAGGCCGCTGAAGCAGCGCAAACCCGGATTCGGAGCCGCGCCGGAAGCACTTGGTGGACGATGCTCGGGCGGCTGCGATGAAACCATGGCAGTTCAAACCTGGTGCCGGTGATGTCCTGACAATTGTCGATCATGCTTCGAACCATGTGCCGAATGATGTCGATCTGGGGATCGATCCGAAACTTCTCGAGACACACATCGCGTGGGACATCGGCGCGGCCGAACTCGCACTGGCGCTGGGGTTTCCGGCATTCCTCGCAACGATTTCACGGCTTGTCGTCGACATGAACCGTGAGGAACATGCAGACGGAATCGTTCCTAGACAGAGTGACGGACGGACGATTTCAGGCAATATCGGAAACAACAGCGCGCGGATTGAGGCATATTGGCACCCATATCACCGCGCACTTAGGGAATGCATCGCGGCCGACCGGCCAAAATTG
>JANODH010000073.1:0-7738 GCA_031412595.1 Sphingomonas sp.
GGCCGGAGGGTTTGCGCATCGACGCAGCACCAACTCGACTGCACTTCGGCAAGAACATCCTCGCCGCGTTTAATGAGAGTTTGATAAAACGCACGCGCGCCCTGAACTTTTTCGAGCACGACAGTGGCGATGACTTCGTCATTCAAAAATGCCGGTTTCCGGTAGGTAATCTCATGTTTCAATGCGACCCAAAGATGCGCAGCGACCGCTGAAGGCGGCGCAAGCTTTTCCCAATGCGCGACGACGGCGTCCTGAACCCAATTGAGATAGCGGGCATTGTTCACATGCCCCATGAAATCGATGTCCTCAGGGACGATACCTATGGCGTGGTAATGGGGGGTCGCGGTCATATGCGTTCATATCCTAATGACGATTAACTTTCCATGGTTGGGGATGGTATTCGATCTGAAATAATATCGTCATCGTTCTGCCCCGATTTCGTCACGGTAACGCAACAGCAACGACGCAACTTCGCTAATGATGCATTAACGGGGATAACCGATGATCAAGTTACGCTATGCTGTTGCCGCAGCCGCTGTCTTTACCGCCGCCACACCAACCTTTGCGGCGGTATCGTTCACCGGCAGCTTTTCAGTCGCCGGAGCCGCAACCGATCTGTCCGGCATTGCACCGGCCTTCGGCGGCAATCGCCTTAGCTTCGGATCGGACCTGGTCTATGATCGGGCAACCGATCTGTTTTACGGGATTACCGATCGCGGCCCGGGCGGTGGGCTTGTGGACTATGCGCCGCGCGTCAATGCGTTTCGTCTGACCTTCGATAGTACGACAAACGCAGTGACAGGCTTTAACCTGCAACAGACGATCGTGTTCACGAAAAGCGACGGGACTGTGTTCAGTGGTCTAAATCCTCAGTTGCGCGCCGGTAATCCGGCAACGCTCGGTGACTCGTTCGATCCCGAAGGTTTTGTCCGGCTACCCAACGGCAATATGCTGGTTGCCGACGAATATGGTCCCTCGATTTATGAATTCGATGCAACGGGCAAGCAGATTCGCACTTATGGAACACCGGAAAACCTGAAGCCGCGTACGGCGGGCGGCACGCTCGATTATGTCGCTGGGCGCGGAACGATTACGACGGGCCGTCAAGATAATCGTGGCTTCGAAGGCTTAACCGTTGGCGCAAACGGCAAAGTTTATGCCGTCATGCAAGACCCGTTGGTCAACGAAGGCGCGTCGAACGACGGACGTCGCAGCCGAAACGTGCGCATTGTCGAATTCGATCCTCTAACCGGCGCGGCAGGACGCCAGTTCATTTATCAACTCGACAGCATCGCCGATATCAACGGCCGTGTTGTCGCAGCAGGCGGTGCACCGGGCAGCTTCACGGCAACTCAGCAGGGCCGATCGATCGGTGTTTCATCGATCACGGCAATGCCCGACGGCACGTTTCTGGTGATTGAGCGCGACAATCGCGGCCTTGGCGTCGACGATCCGAATGCCGGCAATGTCATCGGTCAAAAGCGCGTTTACCGGATCGACCTGACAGGCGCGACGGACGTTTCGGCGATCAGCCTTGCGGGCACCAACGATCTCGGCAGCGTTGTTCCGGCAAGCAAGACGCTTTTTCTCGATGTCCAGCAAGCGCTTCGCGATGCAGGCGAAAATAGCTTTGAAAAGCTCGAAGGCTTGGCGTTCGGTCCTGCATTGCCCGGCGGTGGCTTTAGTCTGATCCTTGTGACTGATAACGACTTTTCAGTGACGCAGTCGGGATCGGGCGAACAGTTCGACGTCTGCACGTCGGGCGCGGGAGGCACGAATATTCAGGTAGCGCTGAATGCCGGATGCCCGGTCGGAACAGCGTTGATCGCAAGTAAAGTCTACAGCTTCACGGCAACCGGCAAAGACTCGCCTGTCCCTGAGCCGACGACTTGGGCCATGATGATTACGGGCTTCGGTATTGTCGGCGCCGCAATGCGTCGCCGGGCACGCGCGCTGATCGCCTAACCGCGACCGCGATAGCCGGGCACGTCCTGCGGGGGGAGCCACAGCCCCGCAGGTGGTTCGCTCGATTGCCAGAAGACATCGATCGGTATGCCCCCGCGTGGATACCAATAGCCACCAATGCGGAGCCAGTGCGGCGACATTTCGGCGAACAAGCGCTCGGCAATGCTCACGGTGCAATCTTCATGAAAAGCGGCGTGATTGCGAAAGCTGCCGAGAAACAGCTTCAGCGATT
The DNA here is from genome assembly GCA_031412595.1 of Sphingomonas sp. GTDB lineage: Bacteria > Pseudomonadota > Alphaproteobacteria > Sphingomonadales > Sphingomonadaceae > Sphingomonas_O. The sequence goes on from JANODH010000073.1 coordinate 2,198, forward strand.
TCGATTCGACCATCGTTGCCGCGGGCGCATAATCGATGACGAGGTGCGCAAAATCGGGTTGTGCCGTGACGGGGCATAGCGACGTGAACTCGGGCGCCGTAAAGCGCACGAGATACGGTCGGCCCGGGCGCGGATTGGGGACATAGTCGAGGATTGCTTCCTCGGGCGAAGCGGGCAGACTGCTGTTCTGGCCAAGAAATTTCGGTGTCATCGCGCAGCCTTTACTGCCAAAGAATCGCAATGACGACTCTGATACCGGTCCTTGGCGACCAATTGTCGTTCGACCTGTCTTCGCTTGATGGCGCCGACCTTGCGGACTCGATCATCCTGATGATGGAAGTGGCCAACGAGACCACATATGTCCGTCATCACAAGCGCAAAATCGCGTTTATCCTGTCCGCCATGCGGCATCACGCCGACGCTTTGCGGGTGGCAGGTTGGACAGTCGACTATGTAACGCTCGACGATCCCGAAAGCACTGGCAGCTTTACTGGCGAAGTCGCCCGTGCGGTTGAGCGGCATGCGCCGGAACGGATCGTCGTCACCGAAAGTGGCGAATGGCGCGTGCAGGCGATGCTCGATGCGTGGGAGACCGTGTTCGGGATCCCGGTTGAGATCCGCAGCGATACGCGCTTTGTTGCGACGCACCGTGAATTCGATGATTGGGCTGAGGGCCGCAAGGCACTGCGTATGGAATTTTTCTATCGCGATATGCGGCGCAAAACCGGACTGCTGATGGACGGCGACAAGCCGGCGGGCGGTGAATGGAATTTCGACAAGGAGAACCGCAAGCCTGCAGGCAACAATCTGTTCGTGCCGGCAGCACCGCATTATGCACCCGATGCGCAGACGGAGGCGGTGATCGATATGGTGGCGATACGTTTTGCCGATCACATCGGCAGCCTCGACGATTTCGGGCTGGCCGTGACGCGTGCGGATGCGCTTCATGCCCTGAGCCGATTCATCGATGTTGCTCTCGCGCAATTCGGTGATTTTCAGGATGCGATGGTCACGGACCAGCCGCTGCTGTGGCATGCGCTGATCTCGCCATATCTCAACAACGGCTTGCTCGATCCGATCGAAGTCTGCCGCGCTGTCGAAGCCGAATATCGCGCGGGTCGCGTGCCGATCAATGCCGCCGAAGGCTTCATTCGCCAGATCATTGGCTGGCGCGAATATATCCGCGGGATTTATTGGCGCGAAGGGCCTGATTATGGCGAACGCAATTTTCTCGACGCACACCGCCCGCTGCCCGCGTTTTACTGGACCGGCGAGACCGACATGAAGTGCCTCGCCCAGGCGATCGGACAGACAATTGGTCTTGCTTATGCGCATCATATCCAGCGACTGATGATCACCGGCAATTTCGCTATGCTGATCGGGGCGGACCCCAAAGCTGTCGCGACATGGTATCTCGAGGTTTACGCCGATGCCTATGAATGGGTCGAGTTGCCCAATGTGCTTGGGATGAGCCAGTTCGGCGACGGGGGCCTGCTCGGCTCGAAACCCTATGCCTCGTCGGGTGCCTATATCGACCGTATGTCCGATTATTGCGGACATTGTCGCTATGACGTGAAGCAACGGACTGGTCCCGACGCATGTCCGTTCAACGCGCTCTATTGGGACTTTCTTGCTCGCAACGAAGACAAGCTCGGCAAGAATGTTCGGCTTGCCATGCCGTATCGCAATTGGGCCAAAATGACGGACGAGACGAAAACGGCGTTGCGCGCATCAGCGGCCGATTTTCTGGATGGTCTCGACGCGAGCGGCGGGCGCGCTTAGAGGCAATGCCACGATAAAGGAGTTACAAATGGATTCGCTGGTCTCCACCGAATGGCTCGCTAAAGAACTTGGCGCGTCCGACCTTCGTGTGGTCGATGCAAGCTGGCATCTCGATGCGCGCGATGCCGCGGCGGAATATGAAGCGGGGCACATCCCGGGCGCTGTTTTCATGGACTTGGGCGGCCTTGCCGACAGCACAACCGATTTGCCGATGATGCTGCCTGCGCCCGAAAAATTCGCAAGCCGGATGCAATCGCTGGGGCTTGGTGATGGCAGCCGCATTGTCCTGTATGACGACTCCGATCTGAAAACGTCGGCACGCGCCTGGTGGATGCTGCGCTTGTTTGGCGCGCACCAGATTGCGATTCTCGACGGCGGCCTTGCTAAATGGAAGGCCGAAGGGCGCGAGACGAAAACCGGCAAGGAAACGCTGCGCCATCGCCACTTTACGGTGTGGAAAGATACCAGCCACATCCGTACCAAGGATCAGATGCTCGGCCTGATCAACAGCAAGGCCGAGCAGATCGTCGACGCGCGCGGCGCGGGCCGGTTCGAAGGGCGTGAAGCCGAACCGCGACTTGGCGTTAATCCCGGGCATATTCCGGGCAGCAAGAATCTGCCGATGACGGGCCTGTTCAATGCCGACGGCACTTGGAAAACCGGCGATGCGCTGCGGGCAGCGTTCAGCGATGCAGGAGTCGATGTTGATGCACCCATCGCCGCGACATGCGGTTCGGGCATAACGGCAACGACGATTGCGTTCGGCGCGCACTTGCTCGGCAACGACAAAGTAGCCGTCTACGACGGCTCGTGGAGCGAGTGGGGTGCAGATAACGCCATGCCAAAGGAAATCGGCGCGGCGTGAACGGCGGCAAGCGCCCGGCAACAACGATCGTACAGAGTGGCCGTCGGAAAGAATGGACCGGGCCGGTCGTCAATCCGCCCGTCTGGCGCGCATCGACAATTCTTTACGATGATGTCGCCGCGCTTAAAGACGGGGTGAAGGGCAACGCCGACGGCAATTGGTTTTATGGGCGGCGTGGATCGCCCACCCAATGGGCGCTTGCCGATGCGCTGACGGCACTCGATCCGATTGCCGCTGGCACGATGCTGTATCCGTCGGGCGTCGCTGCGGTTGCAGGGGCTCTGCTCAGCGTTCTGAAGCCCGGCGATCATTTGCTGATGGTCGACAATGCCTATGATCCGACCAGTGGCCTGTGCGACAAATTTCTCGCGCGTCACGGCATTGCGACGACTTATTACGATCCACTGATCGGCGCTGGGATCGAAGCCCTGATCACATCGGCAACGCGGGCGATCTTTATGGAATCGCCCGGCAGCTTGACGTTCGAAGTGCAGGATGTGCCAGCGATCGTTGCGGTGGCGAAGCGGCACGGTCTCATTACCCTGATCGACAATACCTGGGCAACGCCACTGTTTTTCCAGACGGCGGCGCTTGGCATCGATCTGTCGATCATTGCCTGCACGAAATATATTGCCGGCCATTCGGACGTAATGATCGGCTCGGTCACGGCGTCAGAGGCTACCTGGGGTAACTTGCGCGCCACGGCGCAGGTGCTTGGCCAGTATGTCAGTCCCGATGACGCCTATCTCACCACGCGCGGATTGCGGACACTCGACGTGCGGCTTCGCCAGCATCAAGCGGCAGCGCTCGAAATTGCGCACTGGCTGCAGCGCCGCCCCGAAGTGGCAAAGGTCCTGCATCCTGCGCTGCCGCAATGCCCGGGGCACGAGCATTTCAAACGCGATTTTGCGGGCTCGACCGGGCTATTCAGCTTCACGCTAGCGCAAGGCGACCCGCACAAGCTCATCGATGCGCTGACGTTGTTCGGGATCGGTTACAGCTGGGGTGGCTTCGAAAGTCTCGCACTACCGGCCGAGCCGGCACGGTTTCGGAACGCGACACAGTGGCAGCATGGTACTGTCGTCCGTTTGAGCATCGGCCTGGAAGATGTTCGCGATTTGATCGACGATCTTGCTCAGGCCATCGCACACGCCTGAATGTTGCGATCGGGCAACAGTATCGCCTGTCGTTTACCGCCACAGTCGATTTTTTTTGTGCAACGCAACATCTTTAGGCAGCTTGTGACGGTCAAGGCAATCGCGGCCCGCAAGAGGCAGTGAAGCATGACGCAGGCGGAACGTAACGCATTCTTTCAAAGGGAATATTTATGCGCACGTTCCTCAGGCCTTTTGGCCTCGGCTGCTTTGCCAGCCTTACGGCCATGATGGCCGCTACGCCCGTTATGGCTCAAGATACGGACGCGCCACCGGCGATCACGATCAACGGCACAGCCACTGTCGTCAGCGATTATCGCTTTCGCGGCATTTCACAAACCGACAAGAATTTTGCCGTGCAGGGATCGCTGACGGTCAGCCACCAGTCTGGATTTTATGCGACAATCTGGGGCTCGTCGGTCGATGATTATGTGACGGCATCGCTGCAGAGCAATCAGGAAATCGACCTGATTGTCGGCTTCAAAAAGACCTTTGGCAGTGCGACGATCGACATCGGTGCGCTTTATTATGTCTATCCGAAGTCGAAACTGCCCGGTGACAATTCGAGTTCGGATTTCATCGAACCCTATCTCGCGATTTCGGGAACAGCAGGGCCGGTAACTGCGAAGGCCACTGTTGCCTATGCGCCCAAGCAGAAAGCGCTGGCGCTCGATCAGGGCGCGACCGGCCTCCTGCCGAGCCAAGACAATGTCTATATCGCAGGCGACTTTTCGGCAGCAATTCCGGGAACGCCGATCGGTTTGACGGCGCATATCGGCCACACATTCGGGCCAAGCTGGCTCGTGCCTGTGCCGAAATCCGAATATACCGACTGGGCGCTTGGTGCGACGGTGACCTACAAAGCGCTGACGCTGGGTGTGCAATATGTCGATACCGATGCATCGCCGTTCATCACGGCATCGGGCAAGGATGTATCGAAAGGTGGCGTCGTCGCGACCTTGGGCGTGAGCTTCTAAAAGCGTCGGGGGCGAAAAGCGAAGGGGCGACGAATCGTTGTCCCTTCACAGCTTCATCTGGGTGTCGTTGCTCGCGCGTCCTGTCCGTCGCCTTCGGGCGCGGCGATAATGTCGCGCGTTACGGCGCCTTTATCGGCAACATTGGTCGCTGGATCGCCGACATTCGAGCGGATGCCAGCGGCAGCACGCGTCGCGCCTGCCTGATCGAGCGCACCGGTTTCAGCGGCGCTCCGGGCAGCGGGGCCGCCGAACATCGCCTGCAACGCCTGCTGCGACGAATCGGCTTCCTGCGCGCGTGCCGTGCCGGGCGCGGGTGGCGTCAGCGCGAAATCGGGCGGCACGACGAGCGGCGCAGCGCGCGTTACCGCGAATTCGTTGGGGCGCGCGCGATTGAAAATCCCGCCCGATGAGCCGCACCCTGCCAGCGTCAAAACCAGCACACTCGCACAAACTGCTTTACGCATCAGCATTCTCTTTCGGTTTTTCGCGCACCAAGAGCGCACGCAACAATAATATGACGACCCCGATGGTTATAGCCGCATCAGCGACGTTGAACACCAGAAAGGGACGAATGTCGCCGAAATGGAGATCAGCGAAGTCGACGACATGGCCGAAACGCACGCGATCGACGATATTGCCGATCGCACCGCCGAAGATCATCCCGAGCGCGAGGACATCCTGTCGGTTGCGCTCGCGCCACAGCCAGACGAGGACGACCGCCGAAATCGCGCCTGTCATCGCGACCAGCAGCCACTGGCCGAGC
>JANODH010000074.1:0-2853 GCA_031412595.1 Sphingomonas sp.
CAATCCTGCTTATAAAACTTTCATCCTGTTGGGGCACGCCTCGCCAACAAGCACCTCAGTTGGGATCGATCGACGAACCGCCCTTTGGCGAGTTCGGTCCTCGAATACCCAAAACACTTTCCATAACGATAGACATAATCATGGCTAGAGCCCTCCACTTAACACTTAAGGTTAACGCGAAGTTAACTTTTGTTCAACCTGATTAGTAAGCACGTTCGTTCGCACTTCTTGTTTTTGGGTACAAGCATCACGACGCAGTAGTTTAAGCCTTCCTTGACGGTTAACCACTTAAGCGTGTGGTATGACCGTGGATCGCCGCTCCCGTAGGAATGCGCCCAAGCTGCGCCCGCGGCTTTCGCCGACAATACGCACAGCGAATGATGCAAAACAGCCAAGCGGCGTAGCTGTGCTGCTGCTCGAAATTACAAACGCGCGCTCTCTGCGACGCGAACTCGGCTTCGCGCGCTGGCAAAATGCAGTCTTATCTCTTATCGCGCGGGCGAAAGAACTCAGCAGCGGCGCGCGGATTTGCGCCTTTTCCTGGGACGCCGTCTGCCTCGTTTTTGACACGATTTCTATCAGCGATTTTGAAAAGAGTTTCGCCGCGCTCGAGGTAATCGAATGCGCTGTCCCAATGCAAAAGTCCGATTTTTTGCATTTTGAGCACATAACAGCGGGCGCTTTTGGCAGCGATGAGATCGATGCGCTCGAGCGTGCCGAACAAGCACTCGCCGAAGCGAAACTGCGCGGTCATGGCTTGCTTGTCAGCAGCGATGTCAGCGCGCCGCTTAGAATGCAGATTGATCTGGCAAATGATCTGGCACTCGCGGCCCCACGCGGCGAGTTATTCGTGCTCTATCAGCCAAAAGTCCATATTCGCCGACGGGCAGTTTCAAGCGCAGAAGCCCTGATTCGCTGGCAGCACCCCGTGCTCGGTCTCGTGATGCCTGATGCCTTTATCGGTCTTGCAGACGAGACCGGCGACATGCGCGACATTACGCTTTGGACGCTGCGGCAAGTTATTGCCGATCAACAATATCTGGCGAACACGGGCCATTCACTTCGAATATATATAAATATTTCCGGCGTGCTTCTGACAGATCGTTTGTTCATTGATGCCGCATGCACGTTGATCGCCGAAAATAGCGCCAAAATCGGATTTGAGATTACCGAAACGGCTGTCATCCGCGATCCTGATGTTGCCATCGCCAATCTCGAACATTGTGCAGCAATGGGCATTGCGCTGGCAATCGACGATTATGGTTCGGGGCTGTCCTCGCTTTCGTATCTCAAGCGGTTGCCGGCGAAGGAACTTAAAATCGACAAGATGTTTATCACGCAGTTGACGAGCAGCCACCGCGATCCCCTTATTGTCCGCTCAACCATCGACCTGGCACACGCTCTTGATATGGAAGTGACGGCAGAAGGCGTCGAAACGCCCGCAGCCTTGGCGTTGCTCACGGTGATGGGTTGTGAGATGGTTCAAGGCTATCTGATCAGCCCGCCGCTCGAATTGCCAGCATTCGAACAATACTTAAGCGAATATCAGTTCGAAGCCCTGCAAACCAGTGTCGAGCCCACCGTCCATCGGCCCGCAAGCTTTTGGAAACGCGCATGAAGCAATTCATAAATGCTTCATTAGTGCAGCCATTCGTTCGAAGACGTTGGGCGGCCGGCCATCTTATTCTTCTGTTTGCCTGTTTCGTCAGCGTGGCCAAAGCGCAGGCTGCCCCGAGTGTTGAATCGGTACAAGTTCAAAGGCTGATTGAAAGCGCCCGGGAACAACTGAACGTCAGCCCGGAAAGTGCGATTTCGATCGCGGAAAAATCGGCTTCGATAACGCGTCGAGCCGTGCCGGCGTCCGAACGTGACCCGCTTTTGTCCGAAGCAGACGCCGTCATAAGTCGCGCACTCATTGGCCTCCGGCGAATCGACGAAGCAGAAAACATTGTAAAGCGTGCGTTTGCACGAGGCGTTTCAGGCAAAATAGCACCGAAGGTCATCGGTGAACTAACTCTTTCGACTGGGCGCATCCGCCAATACCGTGAGGATGTACAAGGTGCACTCAGCGCATTTCAGAAAGCATATAGTATCTTTCGCGCCGCAGGTGAAAAGCGCTCGCAAGCATTGGCCCTGCAAAGCATCGCAAAGCTGTATGTCGACGGTGGCGACGGCGAAACCGCAATCAAATATTACACACAATCAGAGGAGGAATACCCCGGCGACCCCCAAATGTCGTTGTCGTCGCACAATAATCGCGGAATGGCCTATTTATTTATGTCGAAGCCGCGCGAGGCGGAAGCCGAATTTTCACGCGGTTTCGACGTGGCGCGTCAGATCGGAAGCGAAAAATACGCCACGCGCATTCTTAGCAACATCGCCCAAGCCCAGATTGCGCAGCGGCGTTTTACTGAGGCGTCAGCAACCATCGTCCGGGCATTTGCTTCAATGGAGGTTAACGACGAAATCGATGAAGCATGGCGTTTGTGGGTAATGCGCGCTCAGGTCGCTCTTGCGCGAAAGCAACTGGGCGTTGCGACTGCGGCAATCGGACGCGCATTGGACGGCATCGACTCGACAACAAGTGACTCTTTCAATCGGGAGGCTCACGAAACCGCTTTCAAGATTTATCGTGCGACGGGTCGGGGACGACAAGCACTATACCATGCTGAAGCAGCGTGGCGTATCGATGAGCAGATGGCAAAACTGACGGCAACCAACAGTGCGGCGCTGATGGCGGCGCGTTTTGATTTCGCCAATCAGAATACGCGGATCGCACAGTTGAAGGCAAAGGAGCTCGAGCTCGAGCGCGACTTTCTGATGGCCGTACTGGTCGGCGGTGCGCTGGCCTTG
>JANODH010000075.1:0-2526 GCA_031412595.1 Sphingomonas sp.
ATAGCCGAACGTCGCCGCGAGTCCGCAGGCAAGTTCGCGACGCACTGAGATTCCAAACTCCCCCATCGATGCAAAGTCGTCCCACTGATGGTTGCCAATGTTCGTACCTTGAGCGAGCAGCCCACAGATGATGCCGGCAAGAACATCCCCTGAACCTGCTGTTGCCAATGTTGGCGGCGCATTACGATTAATGATGCTTCGGCCGTCGGGAGCCGCAATGACTGTCTCACGTCCCTTCAGGACGACAACCGCGCCGCTCTCAGCAGCCGCGTGCAGCGCTCGATAAACTTTGATCCCTTGCATGTCGAACAGTTGGGCGAATTCGCCCTCATGGGGCGTTAAGATGCAATTGGCGTGCAACGCGGAGAACAGCGCTGCCCTGTTCTCCGAAAAGCTGGTGAGTGCATCAGCATCAAGCAGGATCGGCTTTTGCGTCGCTAACAATGTCAGCACATTGTTGCGCGTTGCCGCGTTGACGCCCGCTCCGGGACCAATCGCAAAAGCTGAAAATTTGCGTGCTTCAACCAGGCGGCGCAAGGTGTCTGTACTCTCGAGCTCGTGCACCATGATACTTTCGAGCGCTGTGGCATAGATGCCAAAGGCCAATGGAGGAACTGCGACAGTCGTCAATCCTGAGCCAGCTCTTGCTACTGCGCGCGCAACAAGTCGCGCCGCACCGGTCATCGGGTACCCACCCACAATTAAGGCATGACCACGATCATATTTAAAGGCATCATCGCATAGGCGCGGTAACGCGGGCAGCCAGATAGCAGGGTCGTTGTCGAAGCACGTTAGGGCCATGACTTGTGCCTTTATATTCGTATGACTTTAACTCAATTTAGCCAGACCGAACAAACGCCAAGGTGCTGGAGCGGCATGAGTTTGAATTTGTCGGCAGTATAATGGCGCCCACGCCACGCGGTCGCTGATCATAAACGATATGACAAACCCGCCAGGTTCGGACGTTGCTCAGGCCTGTCGAGGATTGCGCGCTCCGCGAATGGTTTCAGGAGTGCGATAATAACGAAAAGCGCAGCACCCATGGCTGCTGCGACGCCGAAATCGACCAGTCGAAGATTTCCGAAGCGCAGCAGAGCTTGAATCGCAGGCACGAACGCAATCAGTGCCGAGATCGCAATGACGGCGGCAATTACATAACGCAGCGCCGCATTGCCGCGCCCCAAGGCTTGCAGGAACGAGGTGCTGAATGAGCGGTTTACGAGGATCAACGCGAGAATGGATGCGACCAGCCCGAAGAACGCCAGCGCGCGGACTTCGTTTTCGGGCATTCCGCGATACGTGGCGATTAGGAACGTCGTTGCCAGCAATGCAAATGCGACGCCGCCTTGAAAGACACTCCATGCTATCATCCGCCAGGAAAACAACGGTTCGGTAGGCGGGCGCGGAGGGCGCTTCATAATGTCAGTCTCTTTCCGCTCGGCTTCGAACACCAGCGCGCAAACTGGATCGATCACCATTTCCAGCAGCGCAATATGGATCGGCCCGAACAGGATCGGCAGGCCCAACATGAGCGGCAATAGCGCCAGACCGGCGATTGGAACGTGCACGGCGAAGATAAACGCCATCGCTTTGCGGATGTTGTCATAGATGCGTCGCCCGAGCGCGATCGCAGTAATGATCGATCCGAAATCATCATCAAGCAAAACGATGGCCGAGGCTTCGCGCGCGACATCAGTGCCGCGGTTGCCCATCGCTATGCCAATATGCGCTGACTTAAGCGAAGGTGCGTCGTTAACGCCGTCACCGGTCATGGCGACAATTTCGCCATTAGCCTTGAATGCCTCGACGATCCGCAGCTTTTGTTCGGGCATGACTCGCGCGAAAACGGTCACAGACTTGAGGCGTTCGGCAAGCTGCGCGTTGTCGAGCGCGATCAAATGTTCGCCGGTCAATACGTCGCCATCGGCAATGCCAGCCTGCGACGCGATAGCGCGGGCTGTAGCCGCGTAATCGCCTGTTATCATCACAACGCGGATGCCTGCCGATCGGCATTCAGCGACAGCTGCTTTTACGCTCGGTCTCAGTGGATCGGCGAGGCCAATCAGTCCGACGAGCGAAAAGCGAAAGTCGCGCGGTGTTTCTGGCCATTTGTCGTCAGAAGTTGCGGCACGAGCTACGCCAAGCACGCGAATGCCGCGAGCTGCCATCGCATCTACGGCGGCCATCATCGTTTCGCGTTCGGCCGGAGCCAGGCGGCACAATCCCGCAATTGCTTCGGGTGCGCCCTTGGCTGCTACCGTGAAGGCATCATCGCTTCGCCAGACGTTTGTAATTGCCAGCAGATCGGGCCGCAGTCCATAACTGTGCGCCAAAGTAGCGCCCCATGAACGGTCGGGCTTGCCTGCGGCGTGGATCGCGACTTCCATTGGATCGACCGGCTCGGCGGCGCTGGCGAGAATACTGGTTTCGACAACATTCGCCTCACTCATCGCGTCAGACGCGACCCAGCACTCTGCGACGGCCATGCGGTTTTCGGTGAGCGTGCCGGTCTTGTCCGTGCACAGG
>JANODH010000076.1:0-7919 GCA_031412595.1 Sphingomonas sp.
GCCGCAGCCACGGCCCGCCGACGCCGCAGCACACTGCCGACTATTCCAAAGCCGAACAGCATCATGCCCCACGTCGCCGGTTCGGGAACCGCACCGCCGAGAAATGCGAGACCTGCGATATTGGTGCTCGATCCATAGGGACCGACCAGTGTTGTCGCACCCGTCGTCGTATCGATCGTATACAGTGAACTGCCAAACGCATCGGAAAGGAACATAACATTGTCTTCGGGTCGTGCAGCCATATCGAACCAGCCACCGGCACCGATCGACGAGATCAGCGTTCCCGCACCCGTGCTGCTGTTGATACCGATAAATTCGTTTGCGTCGGCTGAAACCCCGAACAGCGCACCCGATGTATCTGTCGCTAGTGCAAAGACATTCCCGAAGCCGATGCTTCCAATAAAGCTAGCGATGCCCGTCGCCAGGTCGATCGAATAGAGCCCGTCGCCGCTGGTCGAACCGAAACCCGGCGTCGTGTTGCCGTATAACGTGTTGGTGAGCGTGTTGAACGCGAGCGACGTGATTTGCCCCGAACGAGTGCCGGTTATGGCAACCGTTGAAATGATCGCGCCTGTCGTCGGGTCGATGGTGACGAGGTCGTTGGTCGTCAGCGTCACGCCGAACAAAGTCGTCGCGTTTGAAGCAAGATCGCCGACATTCAGCGTCGTTCCGCCGACGACGGACAAAGCACCTGTGGCCTGGTTGGCCGTGTAGAGCGTTGGGGTGGATAAATAATTCGAGCCAAAAAGCGTCGATGCATGAGCGGGAACAATTCCGCCAGCCAGCAAAGCGCCGACTATGATGTGTTTCATTTTCATTGCAAGTCTCCCAAGAGGTTGAGGTGCAACGGTGTCCGTGTGGATCTTCCGATGCTGCGACCCTTGGGTGACCAGCGTGTTAACCAAGGTTAACGCGCTTCGCAAGTCATGACCCGCCCGTCCTCAATAAGGCGGACGATCCAGCCCCGCCGGACTTCTGGTGAAAATTTCGCAACCGGTTTCGGTGATCCCGATCGAATGTTCGAATTGTGCCGACAATGTCTTGTCGCGCGTTACGGCGGTCCAGCCATCGTCGAGCATTTTCACGTCCGGCCGCCCGATATTGATCATCGGCTCGATCGTGAAGAACATGCCGGGCTTGAGTTCGGGGCCCGTACCCGGACGACCCGCATGCACCACTTCGGGCGCATCGTGGAACAGCCGCCCGAGGCCGTGGCCGCAGAAATCGCGGACGACGCCGTAGCGATTGGCCTCGGCATGGCGCTGGATCGCGTGGGCGACATCGCCCATGGTGTTGCCGGGCCGCGCTTGTTCGATCCCGAGCATCAGACATTCATAGGTCACATCGACCAGCCGGCGCGCCTTGATCGGCACGTCGCCCACCAGGAACATCCGGCTCGTGTCGCCGTGCCAGCCACCCAGGATCGTCGTCACGTCGATGTTGACGATGTCGCCATCGCGCAATTTCTTGTCGCCGGGAATGCCGTGGCAAACGACATGATTGATCGACGTGCAACAGCTGTGCGTGAAACCGCGATAGCCAAGCGTTGCGGGAATTGCACCTTCGCGGATCATGTGCACGCGGACGATATCGTCGAGCTCGCCGGTCGTGACACCGGGCACGACGTGCGGGATCAGCGCGTCGAGAACTTCGGCTGCGAGTTTCCCCGCGGCGCGCATACCGGCAAACCCGTCGGGTCCGTGAAGCTTGATCGTGCCATCGCGCGACGCATGGGCATCAGCGGACGCGGTTACATAGGTTGTCATTCTTTGCAGATAGCGGCTGTGACTGTGGACTGCTACTCCAATATCACTTCGGCATCGACCAGTGTCACGTCCGACATCATGTCGAGATAGGCATCATAATAGGGTTTGTGCGACGCGCCGACGACGTTGAGCACGCGCGCGCCAGGCCGGTTGCCGAAGGCGGCGCGTATGTTCGCAACCATGCGCAAGTTCCGCGTTTCGTTCCACGCGTTGTAAATGCGCCCATGATTTTCGGGCGACGGCTTGTTCATGGCTGCCCTGTAATCGATAGCGATGAACTCCCGCTGCGTCGCCGGACGGTTGGTCAGCCGGTATAACGCCAGCACATCACTGCCGGTCTTCATCGCCGCTTCGACCTGATTAAAGTCATCAGCGATCGGCGATTTCACGCTGCCCCAAAAGCCTTGAAGGAACTTTTCAAGGCCCGGACCGGCAAGCCCTTGAATGCTATCTGCCGTATGATCATCGACCGCATAAACTCGGTTCAAGCCAAGGCGGGCAGCAAGCGCAACGGCGACATCATAGACCTCGTTCGGCTTTGCACCGGCACGCGACACGATCTTGAGCAACGCTTCGTCAATGCCATCGCCGGTTTTCCGCTCCGCCTCCGGTAATTGCAGCCAATGGACGCGCGCCGATGGCCGGTCATTAGCCGCGAGAAAATAAGCGGTCAGCTGGCGACGTTGCGACGCGCTTGGCTGCACAGGCCAGTTTGCCAGTGTCTTTTCGATCAGCGCCATTGCGGCTGGAACGGTCAATCCCGTCGCCTTTTCAGCTTCCGCCGTGTCGAAGCAGTAGGTGTCGAACATGGCGGGATAGCGCGCGGCATAGCGTTTGAGCACGTCGCATTGCTCGCCGCTGCGCCCCTCATGCGTTATGATCTCGGGCTTGTATGCCGCCAGCTTGTCGAGAAGCGGCACGAGCATTTCGGGCGTCACGACCGTTTTGATCTGGCCCAAATGCGTACTGCCGATCGTCAGCACTTGCGTCGGCGGGCCGATATGTTGGCCCTTCCAGCTGCGCGGATCGAAAGCAGGGGTTTCCGCCAATACGGCACCTGCCATTGTAATTGCGACGAACGTCAGGCCAAAACGCTTCATGATCCCTCCACGTTTTGATCCACGTATCGCCCGGATAAAACACAGTGACAAGAGACCAGATTGCACCTTGCGCGATGCGCGCTAAGGGAGGCGGATGACATCAGACCGCATTTATACCGCTGCCCTATGTGTGATCGGCGACGAAATCCTGTCGGGCCGCACGCAGGACAAGAATATCGCACAGATTGCGCTGTGGCTGAACCTTCAGGGCATCCGCCTCGCCGAAGTGCGCGTGGTCCCCGATGTCGAAGACGCCATCGTCGAAGCCGTGAACCAGCTGCGCAACCGCAATGATTATCTGTTCACGACTGGCGGCATCGGGCCGACGCATGACGACATTACAGTCGACGCGATTGCCAAGGCGCTGGACGTCGCTGTCGTCCACCATCCCAAGGCCGTCGAAGTCCTGCAAAGCTACTACGAAACGCGCGGCGGCGCGACCGAAGCAAGGCTCAGAATGGCGCGCGTTCCCGAAGGCGCAAGCCTGATCGAAAACCGCATGTCGGGCGCGCCCGGCATCCGCCATGGCAATGTCTTCATCATGGCAGGCGTGCCCCATATCACATCGATGATGCTCGAAGCTTTGTCGGGAACGCTCGAAGGCGGCAAGCCGCTGCTTAGCGAAACGGTCGGTTGCTGGGTTGCCGAAAGCGAAGTGTCCGACTTGCTGCGCACGACCGAAAAAGCGCATCAGGGTTGTCAGATCGGCAGCTACCCGTTTTTCCGCGATGGCAAAGTCGGCGCGAATTTCGTCGTGCGTTCGACCGAGCAGGACGGACTGGATGCCTGTATCAGCGCGCTTCAGGCGGGCCTTTTAGAAACCGGCCGCGAAAGCACCATCGGCGGCATTTAATCGCGCGCGAAGATTTCGCTGTGCGCCAGCGTGATGGCGAGATCGGCGAGCGGCACATCGTGACCCGGCACAAAGTCCTGGTCAGTCCACGCACCTGGACCCGTGCGCTCGATTAGGCGGACGGTTTCGGTTGCCGGATCGACGAAGAGGATTGTCGTGAGCGATGAAATTGCCCGATACTCAAGAAGCTTGGTCCCGAGATCGACAGCCCGTGTACTTGGGGACAGAACTTCGACAACGGCGCGCGGGTCGCCGATAGCTTTGGTCTCGTCGTCACTCGATTGACTGTCGCAGACAACCGTGATGTCGGGATAGCGAATCGCCAGATCGTTCGTCTGAACGCCCAAGTCCGGACCGAACGGCTTGCAACCCGAACCGCGCAAAGTGTTGCGCATCAGATTGAAGATGTTGCCCTGAATCTCGGCATGTCGGCGGGTGCCCCCCGCCATCATGCGGATGACGCCGTTGTCGAGTTCAGCCTTGGTGTCACTCGGAAACTCGATCTCGAGAAATTCTTCGGCTGTCAGCAGCGGCGCATGGAGGTTTCTGGTTGCCATGCGCCAAGCATATCACGCATCGGCAACGCTCGCCACAACTCTCGGCAATCGCCGCAACAGGACGAGCGTCATCAGCCCGAACCCCGCCGCGATCAGATAGGGCGCGCCGGGGAAATAAACGGGCGCATCGGCGCTTGTGAAATAGGCCATCGGCGTCGTCAGCACGACTGGTGCGACAATCGAGCCGAGCCCCAGCGCCATCGCCGAAATGCCCTGCACTTCGCCTTGCGTATCGGCCGTTGCGCGGCGCGACAGCATCGCCATCAGGCTCGGTTGGACCAGTCCCTGCAATGCAATAAATGCCATCGCGGCAAAGGCCATCCAGCTTTGCGCGATAAAAGCATATGTCACGAAACCACCGATCGCGACCACCAGCCCGATCGTTGCGGCATCACGTTCGCCGAATTTCTTGACCGCGGGGCCAGTGATGAAAATCTGGCTGACGGCAATCGTGACGCCAACGGCAGCAAGGCTGATCCCGATCATGCGCGTCGACCAGCCAAATTGTGCGATGCCGTAAAAGCTCCACGTCGTTGCATAAACGAGGCTCGCGATTTGCCACAGGATCAGGACGACTGCGACGCTCCCCATACCCGGCAATGCGCGCATCGCTTTCAACGCGCCGAGCGGATTGGCCCGGGCAAAGCTGAACGCGCGCCGGTTTTCGGGGCGCAACGTTTCGGGAAAAATGATCAGTCCATAAATCAGGTTTAGCCCTGCCATGACCGCCGCAACGACGAACGGCGCGCGGTCGCCATATTCGCCGAGCAAGCCGCCGATCGCGGGGCCGAGCACGAAACCGACACCGAAAGCCGCGCTGACCAGCCCGAAGGTTTTCGCGCGCTCATCGGGCGGGGTGATATCTGCAATCGCTGCCATTGCGGTGGCATAGCTGCCGCCGAATATGCCCGATACGACACGGCCGAGGAACACAAGCGGCAAGGTGTTGGCGAACGCGAGCAGCACATAATCGACCGCCAGACCGGCGAGCGAAAGCAGCAAAACCGGCCGACGCCCGAACCGGTCACTCAAATTGCCGAGCACGGGCGCCGCGATGAAAGACGCCACGGCCATCGCAAGGCCCATCCACGCACCGATGCCGATCGCGGCGGAAAGCTCGATCTGCCCCACGCGCATCAGCAACTGTGGCAGCACCGGCATGATCAGGCCGAAACCGATCGCATCGATAAAGATCGTCACGAGAATGAAGATCGCCGATCCGCGCTTTGCTGGCACGCCGTCGGTCATGGCATCAGCTTTCCGGGGTTCATGATCCCCTGCGGGTCGAGCGCAGTCTTGATCGCGCGCATCAAATTACGCTCGACGGGTGATCGATGCGCGTCGGCTTCGTCACGGCGCAGGACGCCAAGGCCATGTTCGGCCGAAATCGTGCCGCGATAGTGGCGGACGACGTCATGGACGATGGCATTGAGGCGCGGCGCGATTGCCTGAAACGCCGCCCTGTCGGCGCCGACTGCTGCCGAGAAATTGAAATGCAGATTGCCGTCGCCCAGATGCCCGAACGTCACCGGGCGGATGTCGGGAAATGCGACTGCAACGGCGGCGAGCGCTTCGTCGATGAAAGCGGCGACACTGGCGACAGGCACAGCAATGTCATGTTTGATGCCCCCGCCGTCCGCTGCCTGCGCTGGTGAAATGCTTTCGCGCAATTGCCACATCGCGCGGGTTTGGGCGACGTTTTCGGCAATCGCGGCATCGCTGATCGTTCCCGATTCCAATGCATTGGTCAGGCTCGCTTCGAGGCCGGCCCGAACGCCCTGCCCACTTAGTTCGACCAGCACGTACCATGCGCCACGAGACACCAGCGGATTGCGCATGCCCGGTACATAATCGATCACGAGCCCGAGGCAATTGTCCGACATGATTTCGAATGCGGTCAACGCTGTATCGTGCTGCCCGCGCATTTCCCCGAACAATGCCATGGCTTGATGCGGCGACGCCACCGCGACGAATGCCGTCGCGCGTTCGGCAGGCGCCGGGAACAGCTTCAGCACGGCGCCTGTAATCACCCCCAGCGTCCCTTCGGACCCGATGAAAAGATCGCGCAGATCGTAGCCCGAGTTATCCTTGCGCAGCCCCTTAAGCCCGTTCCAGATTTCGCCCTGCGCCGTCACCACTTCGAGGCCCAAGCACAAATCGCGGGCATTGCCATAGCGCAGCACGGCTGTGCCCCCCGCATTGGTCGCCAAATTGCCGCCGATCGTGCACGATCCTTCGGCGCCGAGGCTGAGCGGGAAATAGCGTCCCGCCCCGGCGGCAGCCTCCTGCACGGTCTGCAGGATGCAGCCGGCATCGATTGTTATCGTGTTGTTCGCCGGATCGAGCTCACGGATGCGGCTCAGGCGGGTGAGCGACAGAACGATGTTCTGCCCCTCGCGGCGCGGCACCGATCCGCCCGACTGGCCGGTATTGCCCCCCTGGGGGACAATTGCGACGTCGTTTGAGGCGCACCAGCAGACGATTTTTGCGACGTCTTCGGGCGTATCGGGCATGGCGACGGCGAGCGCGGTGCCCGTCCAGACCTTGCGCCAGTCGGTCAGGAATGGTGCGGTGTCGGCGGGATCGGTGAGGAAGGTTCCGGTGAAGGCGGCGCGGAGGGAAGCGATCATGTCTTGGTCTCTAACCAAGTCGCCGTGGCAAAGCCACGTCGTCAGTCGCAGCTTTGCTGCGCTGGCCGGGCGCGTTTCGCGGGGCAAATAGCGTTGCTATTTTCTCCCGAAACGCGCTGGAGCGGGTGAAGGGAATCGAACCCTCGTCGTAAGCATGGGAAGCTTCTGCTCTGCCATTGAGCTACACCCGCGGCCCCCGCCGATTGCCACGCAGGGGCGCGGCGGTCAACGGCCCTGAAAAGCCGCCTTGCGCTTTTGCAGGAAAGACATCGCGCCTTCGATGGCGTCCGCGCTCGCTCCGGCGATCCGCTGTCCCTCGGCTTCGGCGACCAAGGCACTGGCATAATCCGCATCAAGTGCCGCCGCGATGTTACGGCGCATGACGCCCATCGCCAGCGTCGGGCCCGCCGCGAGCCGCGTGGCCAGCGCTGTCGCTTCCTCGATCAGCACCGCATCATCGACACATCGGTAAATCAGGCCCCAGCTTTCGGCCTTTTCCGCGCCGATCTTCTCCCCCAGCAACATCATTTCGGTCGCACGCGCTTTGCCGATCAGGCGCGGCAGCATCCACGAAGCGCCGCCGTCGGGGACCAGTCCGATGTTGACGAAGGCTTGCAGAAAATAGGCCGATTTGCCCGCAATCGCAAAATCGCCCGCCAGCGCGATCGAACAACCAATGCCCGCCGCCGGGCCATTCACGGCTGTCACGACCGGCACCGGCAGCCGCGAAAGTTTTACCATCAGCGGATTATAATGCTGCGTCAGCGCGGCATAAGGCGCGTGCCCCCCAGCAATCGACGCATCGCCGCGCGACTGAAGATCGGCACCCGAACAAAAGGCGCGCCCGGCGCCCGTAATCATTACGGCCCGCGCGCCATCGAGCTGGTCGAGCGCGGCGTTGATTTCGTCCGCCATGTCGAGCGAGGCTGCATTCAGCCGGTCAGGCCGATTGAGCGTAATTGTCAGCACGTCGCGGTCGCGCGCGGTCAGGATGGTATCATAGGTCATGAGCA
>JANODH010000077.1:0-7453 GCA_031412595.1 Sphingomonas sp.
TTTCTGCAGGAACGGGTGATCGAGCGGATCGGCGGGCGCAAAGCGATCGCAGTCGATACGCGGATCGTATGCGCGACGCATCAGGATCTCGACGCGATGATTGCGGCGCAAAGTTTCCGTGAGGATCTTTATTACCGGCTTGCCGAAATCGTCATCAAAATCCCGACGCTTGCTGAACGACCGGGCGACGCCGGCCTGCTCGCGCGGCATTTCATGGGGCGCTATGCGAGCCTGAACAAGGATGTCAAAGGCATTGCCCCCGATGCGCTTGCAGCGATCGATGCATGGCGCTGGCCGGGCAATGTGCGCGAGCTCGAAAACCGGATGAAGCGCGCGGTCATCATGGCCGATGGCAAAATGGTAACCGCAGCCGACCTCGATCTCGATCAGGCCGATGAGGACAGCGACGTCATCAATCTGAAAGCCGTGCGCGAGACAGCCGACCGGCGCGCGATCCGCCGGGCACTGGCGCGGGCGGACGGAAATGTTTCAAACACAGCCAAGCTGCTCGGTATCAGTCGACCGACGCTTTACGATCTTTTCAAGGCCTATGACATTTCGGCTTAAGGCCGGTAGAAAGAGGCAATGGACGAAACGCTTCGCCGCATTGCCGACGCACTCGAGCGAATGGTCCCGCCTCCGCCCGCGGGGCCGCCGACTGATGCACCTGCCTATTTGTGGACCGGCGCGGCGCTGCAGCCGGTTCATTTCGCGCCGCTTGCGATCGACCTGCTGACCGGGATCGACGCGCAAAGGGCCATTCTGCTCGACAATACGCAACGCCATGCCGCGGGGCATGCGGCGCATGATGCCCTGCTATGGGGCGCGCGCGGCTCGGGGAAATCGGCACTCGTTAAATCGGTCGTTGGCTCTGTAGGTGGTGATCTCGCGCTCGTTGAGTTGGCGGCCATCGATGTAGGCACCCTCCCCGCCCTATTCGAAACCATAACCGCTTGGTCGCGCCCGGTAATCCTGTTCATCGACGATTTAGGCTTCGACGACGGCATTGCCTCGGCGCGGGCGCTGCGATCGGTTCTCGACGGCGGCAGCAGCGCACGGCCGGCGCATGTCCGGCTTTATGTCACGTCGAACCGCCGCCATATCGTGGCGCGTGACCTTGCCGAGCAGGAAAGCGCGATCAATGTGCGCGACGTCGTCGATGACCGAATGGCGCTGGCGGATCGCTTCGGGCTGAGCCTGGGGTTCCATGTCTGCGATCAGGATACCTATGTCGCGATGGTCACGCGCTACGCCGCCGCCTATGCGCTCCCGTTCGATGCGCACGATGCGATCGCCTTTGCGACGCAGCGCGGTAGCCGTTCAGGTCGCGTTGCCTGGCATTATGTCGTCGAATTGGCAGGCCGCGCAGGGCGCAAGTTAGGCTAACGCTTCGACCATTTCAGCCAGCGTCAGCCAGCGTTCCTCGGCAGCGTCCTTCTCGGCACGCGCGGCATCGATCGCTTTGGTGAGCGCGTCGAATTTTGCAAAATCGCGCGTGTAAAGGTTCGGGTCGGCCAGCTGTTTTTCGTCCCGCGCGATGGCAGCGTCGATTTCCGCGATGCGCCCCGGCAGCAAGTCATAGTCGCGCTGGTCTTTGTAGGTAAGCTTCTTCGTCGGCTTTGGGGCTTCGACCGAAACGGGTTTTGCACTGGCTTTCGGTGCGACTTTGATCGCACGCCGCGCTTCCCAGTCGGCATAGCCGCCGGCAACAATATCAACCGTGCCCGAGCCGTCGAGACCGAGCGTGATCGTGACCGTTCGGTCGAGGAAATCGCGATCATGGCTGACGATCAGTACCGTTCCGTCATAGTCGGCAATCACTTCCTGAAGCAAATCGAGCGTTTCGAGATCGAGGTCGTTGGTCGGCTCGTCGAGCACCAGCAAGTTCGACGCCCTCGAAAATTCGCGGGCCAGCAAAAGCCGCGATCGTTCACCGCCCGACAGCGTTCCGACCAGCGCATCGACCACGCCGGGATCGAACAGGAATTCCTTCAGATAGCCGATGATGTGCTTTTTGACGCCCAGCACTTCGATCCAGTCGCCGCCGTCGGCAAGCACCTGACGCACGGTTTTGTCCGCGGCCATCAAGCTTCGCTGCTGGTCGATAATTACGGCATCGAGCGTTTTGGCGAGCGTTATCGTCCCGCTGTCGGGCGCAAGTTCGCCGGTCAGGAGCTTCAGCAAGGTCGATTTGCCTGCGCCGTTGCTGCCGACGACGCCGATCCGGTCGCCACGCTGGATGCGCAAGCTGAAATTCTTGATGATCGGGCGGTCACCGAAAGACTTGGTGACGTGTTCGGCGCGGATGACCGATTTGGTGCGCACATCATCGTTGCCGAGCGAAATCTTTGCCCCGCCGAGCGGCCCCATCATGGCCGCACGGGCGGCGCGCATTTCCATCAGCTTGGCCTTGCGCCCTTCGTTGCGCGCACGCCGCGCCGTGACACCGCGCAGCAGCCAATGTTCTTCGAGTTTAAGCTTCGCATCGAGCCGTTCGGCCGCGCGCGTTTCCTCGGCATAGATGCTTTCGGTCCAGGCATCGAAGCCACCGAAGCCGATGTCTTTGCGCCGGATCGCGCCGCGGTCGAGCCAGAGCGTCGATTTCGTCAGGCGCGTCAGAAATGTCCGGTCATGGCTGATCGCAACGAACGCGCCGCGATAACGCCCCAGCCAATCCTCGAGCCAGTCGATCGCGGCAAGATCGAGATGGTTGGTGGGTTCGTCGAGGAGCAAAACATCGGGGTCCATCGACAGCGCGCGCGCAATCGCAGCGCGGCGGCGTTCGCCGCCGGACGCGGACGCAGCATCACGCGACAAATCAATGCCGATCTGGCTGGCAATCGCTTCGACATCGTGGATGGCAGGCGGGTTCGGTCCCGACAGCGCGAAATCACGCAGCGTGGCATGGCCGGTCATCGCCGGTTCCTGTTCGAGCAGGATCACACGCGATCCGGGGACGATCGTCCGTCGGCCTTCGTCGCAATCGACCTGTCCCGCCAGCAAGCGCAACAGCGTCGTTTTTCCGGCACCATTGCGTCCGATCAGCGCCAAGCGGTCACGCGGGGCGACGAAAATGTCGAGGTGGCGAAACAGCCAGCCGCTGCCCTGAATGAGTCCGAGATCTTCAAAACTTAGAATTGGTGCCGCCATGCAGGCGCCCTTAAGGGCCAACGCGCGCGCATTCTAGGGCAACATCATGGGGAATTCGCCTCATAATGACCATATTATCGCAAAAAAGCCGTGAGATAGCAGCCGACGGCTTGACGCGGCGTTGAAGGCGGAACATCCATCCGCACAGCGCACCATCGGCGCGTCGAACTTAAAGGGAGGACATTCATGGCCGACGTCAAGAAACCCAATGCACTGCAACAGCCTTTGACCCCATCGCCCGAACTTGCTGCCGTCATCGGCGCAGGCACCGTGACGCGTGGTGACATGGTCAGCAAAATCTGGGCCTACATCAAAAAGCACGATCTGCAGAATCCGGCGAACAAGCGCGAGATCGTTGCTGATGACAAACTGAAAGCGGTCTTTGGCGTCGACAAGTGCACGATGTTCGAAATGAACAAATATCTTTCGAAGCACCTGAAGTAGACTTTCCCTCAGACGGACGTGCTTAGATTTTGTTGAGCGCGTCCGTCAGAGCCTGGGCCTGCGCGGCATCGGCAGGCGCTTCGATTTCGTCGCCGGTTCCAGCAACCAGCGCGACCTGCCAGCAGACAAACACCACAAAAGCGACCGCCCACCAGCGATTTGCAAATATGCGTTTGCCGGTGAAAGGCCACATGATGCCGCGCCCTTCCGATCAGGCCTTCTTGTGACGAGCGGCAATCATATCAAAAACGCTGGCATAAAGGGGCGTGTCGAATTGCGCCCCGTAAATATAACCGCGCGCCCACGCCACCGTCGCATCGAGCGAACTCATGCCTGGTATTGTCACGAATACCTTGCTGCCGGGCCGGATCGTGAAGCTTGTTTCGAAGCGAAAGCCGGTCATCGACAAGTCGATCACGTCGACGACAAATTTCTGCGATGAACCAGGCTCACGCAGCCCCGCACTGAAGCGCACATCGAGGCGAACCGTATGCCGGTGTTCGCTGGGCAAAGCATTGCTAGCCATGATCGTTTCCAAATCTCATCGTGCGACAGTGCGACACGCGAGCGTTAAGCGGCAACCGGTTTCTGGCGCGTTAATGCCAACGCCTTACTTTTTCGATCTGAGCGCTTTTACAGCGGCCAGAGTGCCGGTGACATGTCCATCAGGGGCCATTGCGGTGTAGGCGAAAGCAATCCGACCGTTTTTGCCGATAACAAACGACGTGCGGTTTGACCGGGTAGACATTTGTGGCAGGGTGACATCATACCCTGCAATCATCGCCGGGCTGGCAACAGCGACAGGGAATTTGCTGCGGCATTCCTCGACCGAAAATTTGGCGAGCTTGTCGATCGGGTCGGCGGCAACACCAATCAGCGTCGCACCGGCTTTGCTAAACTCGCCGCTTGCCGTCGCGAATTGTCGTGCTTCGATCGTGCAACCCGACGTAAACGCGGCCGGAAAGAAATACAGCACGACCGGCCCTTTCTTCAGCGCCTTGGCAAGCGAGAAGCTGAACTGTTTGCCGCCGATTGCGCCCGGTGTCGTGAAATCGGGTGCGAGCGCTCCAACGGGCAAAGCCGCTTGCGCAAGCGCAGGAATGGACAAAGCAAAAGCAGCAATCAAAGCGCGCATCGAGAAACTCTCCGGTTAAGTTCGCTGCACGATAGCGCGTTTATCGCGTTGCGTCATGCATTCCCTAAAGATCGACGGGTTTCTGTCGTTCACCCGCTGATGGCCATATCCTGCTTGCCTCGACGTATCGCTGCGGGACAGTCCCTGAACGAGACGGCAACGAGCGAACAAGCGGCTGGCAATCATCGCAAAGCCAGCGCCTTTATGGTTAGTATGACGTTAATCACGCTTGCGACGCTTGTGCTTGTTCCCGGATCGGCCCGCTCCGATCCCGCAATGGCGCGTGCCACCGCCGTCGTGGTTGCCCGGGCTCAAATCGTTGCAGGCGTCCGCATCTCGTCTGATCAGATTGAAAAAGACAAGGGTGAGCTGTCACGCGCCACGCGATTGCCCAAACCGCGTGAACGCCCCTGCCCCGATACCGATACGCCGCCCTGTCGGCTGATTGTTGTGGATATGCCCTGATCCTGCGTTGCGCGGGCGCGCAACCGCCGCCATATCGGCGCGCAATGCCACCGATTTCTGATACGACTGATGCAGCGCCCGCTGGCTTTGCCACGCTCAAGCGCTTCCTGCCTTACCTGTGGCCGCGTGACGACCGCGCGCTTAGGATACGTGTCGTCGGTGCTGTTTTGCTCGTTTTGCTTGCCAAGGCGATTACACTATTCGGGCCGTATCCCTATAAATGGGCGATCGACGCAATGTCAGCAAACCAGAGCGCGGCAGTCGGGCTCGTTATGGCACTGGTCGCAGCTTATGCCGGCGCGCGTTTTGCCGGCGTCATCTTCGACAATATCCGCAACATGGTTTTCGAGCGTGTGGGGCAGGACGCGACGCGGCATCTGGCCGTAAACGTGTTCCAGCATCTGCACGGGCTCTCGCTGCGGTTTCACCTCGCGCGGCGGACGGGTGCGGTCACCAAAGTGATCGAGCGTGGCACGAAAAGCATCGATACGATGCTGTATTTCCTGCTGTTCAACATCGCCCCGACCGTGATCGAACTGATCGTCGTCACGGTCACATTCTGGATAAAGTTCGGGTTCTCGCTGGTCGCAGCAACGCTCGTGATGGTTGTTGTCTACACCTGGTTCACTTGGGCCGTGACGAACTGGCGCGCCAAGCTGCGCGAGGAAATGAACGATTACGACACGCGCACGGTTTCGCGCGCTGTGGATTCACTGCTGAACTACGAAACAGTCAAATATTTCAACGCCGAAAAGCGCGAAGTCGGGCGCTACGAAGCGATTGCCCGCAATTATGCCGATGCGGCCGTCAAATCCGAAAATTCGCTCGCGGCGCTAAACGTCGGACAGTCGCTGATCACCAACCTGATGATGGCCGGCGCGATGGCTTATGTCGTCTGGGGCTGGTCGGGCGGGCGGTTTACGACGGGCGATGTCGTGTTCGTCAGCACCTATCTGGCGCAACTATTTCGCCCGCTCGACATGCTCGGCATGGTCTATCGCACGATCCGGCAGGGACTGATCGACATGGCTGCAATGTTCGCGCTGACTGACACGCCTGCGGAGATTGTCGATGCGCCCGATGCAGCAGTGCTGAACATCGGCGCGGGCGTCGTCCGATTCGAAAATGTCAGTTTCTCCTACGATCCCGAGCGTTCGATCCTGAACGGCGTGAGTTTCGAGATTCCGGCGGGCGGGACGCTGGCTGTGGTGGGACCATCAGGCGCGGGCAAATCGACGCTCGCGCGGCTGATGTATCGCTTTTACGATGTGAGCGGCGGGCGGATCACGATCGACGGTCAGGACATTCGCCGTGTAAAGCAATCATCACTCCGCGCGCAGATCGGGATCGTGCCCCAGGACACCGTGCTGTTCAACGATACGATCGGTTATAACATTGCCTACGGGCGCGAAGGCGCGGACCAGGCCGCTGTCGAAGCGGCTGCGCGCGGTGCGGCAATCCATGCGTTCATCGCATCGACGCCCGATCAGTATGAAACCAAAGTCGGCGAGCGCGGGCTGAAACTGTCGGGTGGCGAAAAACAGCGCGTGGCGATTGCGCGCACGTTGCTCAAAAACCCGCCGATCCTGATCCTCGACGAAGCGACAAGCGCACTCGACAGCCGCACCGAAGCCGAGATTCAGACGACGCTGTCGGCAATCGCGGCGCGGCGCACGACGATCGTGATTGCGCACCGTCTGTCGACGATTGTGGATGCCGACGAGATCGTGGTGCTTGATGCGGGACAAGTCTCGGAACGCGGGACACATGCCGCGCTCCTGGCGAAAAACGGCCTCTATGCTGAAATGTGGGCGCGGCAGGCGGCCGAGCAGGATGAAGCCGTGGCCGCCGCCGAATAGTTACGAACCTGGCGAAGCAGCCGATCCGGCAAGCAGGCCGCCATCGATATCGAGTTCGGACCCGGTGATGTAAGTCGCTTCGTCGGAGGCGAGGAAAACACAAAGCGCAGCGACTTCTTCGACGGTGCCGAAGCGTTTCAGCGGCGTGTCTTTCACGAGCGCTGCCATTTTGGCCTCGCGGTCGCCGCCTTCCCCGATCATCGCTTCCCAGATCGGCGTCAGGATCGCCGCAGGGTGAACCGAATTGCAGCGGATTTGCAAACCCTGTTGCGCGCACCAGAGCGCGACTGTCTTGCTGTGATTGCGCACCGCTGCTTTCGACGAAGCGTAGGCCGCTGCGCCAGGAATACCGACAAGCCCCGATCGCGACGACATGTTGATGATCGCGCCCGTTCCCGTG
>JANODH010000078.1:0-3697 GCA_031412595.1 Sphingomonas sp.
CCATTGCACGGCGCGGGTTTCGTGACGCGAGATCCGCTTGCCGTGCGCATCGGGCGGATGACTGTCGCCATCCGCCGCGTCCATGCAACGGCCATCGACGTGGAGCCACTGCCATGAATGCCCCTGCGGTGATCACCACGACGCCAATGGTCGCACTCGTTGGCAACCCCAACTCAGGCAAATCGGCGCTTTTTAACGCTCTGACCGGCGCGCGCCAGAAAGTCGGCAATTATCCTGGCGTCACCGTCGAGCGTCACGCGGGGCGCGTCACATTGGGCGACGGGCGCCCGCTCGAGCTCGTCGACTTGCCCGGCACCTACAGTCTCACGCCATCGAGCCCTGACGAGCAAGTTACGCGCGATGTCATCATGGGCAAACAGGCTGGCGAGCGCATCCCGTCGGCGCTGATCATTGTCGTTGATGCCTCGAACCTCGACAATCATTTGCGCTTTGCGATGGAACTGATCGCGCTCGGGCGGCCCTGCGTCGTCGCGCTCAACATGCATGATCTTGCGATCCGCGACGGCCTGACGATCGACGTCCCCGCGCTCGCGCAGACGCTGGGTGTGCCTGTCATCCCGACGGTTGCCGTGCGAAAACGGGGCCTCGACGAACTTCGCGCCGCGCTCGACTCTCTGGTCATGGCAAACCTTATTCAGCCGAATCCGGGCACGACACTTTCTGAACCAACGTTGATCGAGCGACAGCGCCACGCCCGCCGCATCGCCAAATCGGTCACGATCGAAACCAGCCCCGCGCGCCGCTGGACCGAGAGCATCGACCGTGTCGTGCTGCATCCGCTCGCTGGCCCGCTTATCCTCGCCGCGATCATGTTTGCGATGTTCCAGGCGGTTTTCAGCCTTGCCGCTGTTCCTGCCGATATAATCGACGGTGCAATCGGCAGCATTCAGGACGCCATCAAAGCGGCGTTCCCCGAAACGATCCTGCGCTCGCTCCTCACCGATGGCATTATTGCGGGCGTCGGCGCGGTGGTCGTGTTCCTGCCACAGATTATCATCTTGTTTGCCTTCATCCTGATCCTCGAAGCGAGCGGCTATATGGTGCGGGCGGCGTTTCTCATGGACCGGCTCATGTCGAGCGTCGGTCTGTCGGGGCGCGCGTTTATCCCGCTGCTGTCGAGCTTTGCCTGCGCAATCCCCGGCATCATGGCAACGCGGACGATCGAGGACCCGAAGGACCGGCTGACGACGATCCTCATCGCGCCGCTCATGACCTGCTCCGCTCGGCTCCCGGTCTACGCCGTGATCATCGCGGCGTTCATTCCGGCAACGACAGTGGGCCCCGGCATAGGATTACAGGGACTTGTTCTCTTCGGCCTTTACGTCAGCGGGATCGTCGGCGCGCTTGCGGCGGCACTTCTCCTCCGCCGCACGGTCACGAAAGGCCCGGCACAGGGCTTCATGATGGAAATGCCAAAATATCAATGGCCGCGCGCGGGCGATCTGCTGCTCGGCTTGTGGCAGCGCGCCTGGGTCTTCCTGAAGCGCGCGGGCACGATTATTGCGCTCACCACAGTCGCGCTTTGGGCCTTGCTCAGCTTCCCGCGTGCGCCGCTGGGCCAGAGCCAGATCGACTACAGCATCGCCGGGCGCATTGCAGACGGCCTTGCCGTTGTCGTCAAGCCCATCGGTTTCGATAGGGACATCGCGCTTGCCTTGATCCCTGCCATGGCGGCGCGCGAAGTCGCCGTTGCCGCGCTCGCCACGGTCAATGCCATCGAAACGACCGACGAAGGCGAGCGAGACCAGTCGCTTGCCCAGTCGCTCCGTGGCAAATGGAGTCTCGCCACCGCGCTGGCCTTCCTCGCCTGGTTCGTTTTCGCGCCGCAGTGTATTTCGACGATTGCTGTCGTCCGGCGCGAGACCAACGGCTGGAAATGGCCGGGCTTCATGTTACTGTATCTTTTCACGCTCGCTTATCTGGCAGCGGGTGCAACATATTGGGTAGCGCGCGCTGCCGGGCTTTAGGAGAATATCGTGGCAGGCAGTCTGAACAAAGTCATGTTGATCGGCAATCTGGGCAAAGACCCCGAAGTGCGGTCGTTCCAGAACGGCGGCAAGGTTTGCAATTTTTCTCTGGCGACATCCGAAAGCTGGAAAGACAAGAATTCGGGGGAGCGCCGCGAAAAGACCGACTGGCACAATGTCGCGATCTTCAACGAAAACCTTGTCCGTATTGCCGAACAATATCTGAAAAAGGGCTCCAAGGTTTATATCGAGGGCTCACTTCAGACGCGCAAATGGCAGGATCAGGCCGGCGCTGACAAATTCACGACCGAAGTTGTCCTCCAGAACTTCAACGGCACACTGGTGCTGCTCGATCGTGCCGAGGGCGGCGGCAGTGGCGGTGGCCAGCGCGGTGGCGGCAGCGGCGGCTATAATCAGGATGAGGGCAGCTATGGCGGCGGTGGTGGCGCTTCACGCGGCGGCGGTGCGAGCCGTCCGGGCGCGTTTGACTCGGACCTGGATGATGACGTGCCGTTCTAGGCGCTAGCCCTTTAACAATCCCTTCAGCCCCGCAAACGCAGCGCTCCCGACTTCGCCTTCGGCCAGCACGCCGGCGGCACGCAGTTCGGCTTCGGCAGCGGGGCTGCGCGGGAAGGGATCGACGCTGAGCGCCAGCGTCTGAGCAACCGCTTCGCCGATGTCGACGGCCGCCCCGTCAAATTCGACCATGTCGAGTTCGTCTTCGTCGAGTTCGATTTCCCCGTCAGCCGCTGGTTCGGCGCTTTCGCGAACGAAGTGAATGGCGAAAGCTTCCTCCACGCTTTCGCGAACCGGCTCACCCGTGGCGACGCAGGCGCGTACAACGACAGCATTCAGCGTGCCCAGCGCATCGACGCCGCCGCTGCGCGCCAGCAGATTTGCGTTCGCCGTCAGCTTTTCGATTCGAGTCCAGCCAAAACGTTGGGCCAGGGCCGCGCATTCGTCTGCGCTGGCAGAAATGCCGGTCTTGTGGCCGCCCGCGCCGATCTGCCCCATAGGCACGCGTCGCGAAAATTCAGGCGTCATCCCAGTGACCCTTTCATAAGGTCCGCCGTCCCCACCGCAGCGATCCGCGCTTCCAATGCGCTGCTCATTGCCACCAATTCGTTAACGGCAGCATCCTCGGGCGGCACGTCGCGATAGACATTGCGGATCACGGAATCCTTGCGATCGCCGTCCCGATATGCCCCCAGTCGCCCACCGAGCATGCCCATAATCCCGCCGACGCGCTTGCCGACGACCAGATCGCCGAAGCCGACTTCGCGCATCGTCCCGTCCATGTCGTCGATGAAAACTTCGGTTAGCAGGACTGAAGGGAGCGCGCCCGCTTCGCCTTCGCGCTCGAAGCGCAACAGGACCAGCGAGAGAACCAGCGCCACCATGTCGAAGCGCCCGTCCATCGTATCGGGAACCAGAGCGCGTTGATACCATTCGGGCCGCCGCGCTTCGGCCACGACCGCGTGATACAGCGGCATCAGGTCACCGCGGTCGCGCTTGTCGCCGAACAGTCGTGATAAGAAACTCATGCCGCCTCCGCTTGCCGCGCCGTGCGGATGCGCATATTGAGCGCTTACGCCTCGAGTGCAAGAAGAGTACCCCCGAATGACGAAAGCTTTGATCGTTCCCGTCCTGCTGATCGCGCTTGCCGCCACCAGCGGCTGTTCGCGGGTGCGCGGGCATCAGGGTTATCT
>JANODH010000079.1:0-2535 GCA_031412595.1 Sphingomonas sp.
AGGCGATGGGCGAGCAGTGCGTCGCGCTGGCCCGGGCAGTGGGCTATTATTCGGCGGGAACGGTCGAGTTGATCGTCTCAGGCGCGGACCCTACGGGCGAGAGTTTCTACTTCCTCGAAATGAACACGCGGCTGCAAGTCGAGCATCCGGTGACCGAATGCATCACCGGCATCGATCTGGTCGAACAGATGATCCGCGTCGCGGCGGGCGAGCCGCTGGGGTTCGCGCAGGCCGACGTGAAAATCGATGGCTGGGCCGTCGAAAACCGGGTTTATGCCGAAGACCCATATCGCGGGTTCTTGCCGAGCACCGGACGGCTTGTGCGCTATGGTCCGCCCGAAGCCGCGGACGGCGTGCGCGTCGACGATGGTGTTACCGAAGGCGGCGAAGTCTCCATCTTTTACGATCCGATGATCGCCAAGTTGATCACGCATGCGCCGACGCGGATCGAAGCGATCGACAAGCAAATCCTTGCGCTCGATCAGTTCGAGATCGATGGCGTCGGCCATAATCTCGATTTCCTGTCGGCAATTATGCAGCATGATCGGTTCCGCTCAGGCGACATCACGACAGGGTTCATTGCCGAAGAATATCCCGACGGGTTTCACGGGAGCCCGACCACACCAGAGTTGCTGCGCTCGCTGGCAGCGATTGCGGCGTTTGCAGCGACGGCCGATGCCGATCGCGCGCGGCGTGTTGACGGGCAGCTGGGGCAGCATCGCCTGCATCCGCCTGCGGACTGGCAAGTGCTGATCGGTGATGCTGCGTACGACGTTTCGGTATCGCCCGACGGGATATCAGTGGATGGCGAAGCGCTCGAAATCGATCTCGAATACACGCCCGGCGACCGGCTGGTGGAAGCCGAAATCGATGGCGAGCCGCTTGCCGTAAAAATCCTGCGGACACGCACTGGTTTCAAGCTGACGGCACGTGGTGCATCGCATGTTGTCCGCGTTCTCCCGGCGCACATTGCGCCGCTGGCCGCGCACCTGATCGAAAAAGTGCCGCCCGATCTGTCGCGCTTCCTTCTGTCGCCGATGCCCGGACTGCTCGTTGCGCTTCATGTCACGGCAGGCGACAGAGTCGAAGCCGGGCAGCCGCTGGCGGTTGTCGAAGCGATGAAGATGGAAAATATCCTGCGCGCCACGAAATCGGCGACCGTTAGCCGGATCGATGCCGCGGTCGGCGACAGCCTCGCCGTTGACGCGGTTATTCTCGAACTCGAATAATCATTCCGCAGGTTGTGCTGCGGGCATGATGTTGCCGCCGTTGGTCAGTTTGCGGCGCAGCCACGGTGCGATCCGGTTTTCGAAGCCGACGGCAAGGCTGAAGGCAGCGGGGACGATGACGAGCGTCAGGATCGTCGACATGATGAGCCCGCCGATCACGACAATGCCCATCGGCGCTCGCCAGCTGCCGTCGCCGCCCAGTGCCAGCGCGATCGGCAGCATCCCCGCAACCATGGCGACAGTGGTCATCACGATCGGTTGCGCGCGCTTATGCCCTGAATCGAGGATTGCCGTTCGCTTGTCGACGCCCTTGTCCATTTCCTCGAGCGCGAAGTCGACAAGCAGAATCGAATTTTTGGCGACGATACCCAGCAGCATCAGCAGCCCAATCAGCACCGGCATCGAAATCGGGTTGCCCGTCAGGTGTAGCGCGATGGCACCGCCCAGCGGGGCGAGCAGCAGTGACCCCATGTTCACGAACGGCGGCAGCACGCGTTTGTACAGCAGGACGAGCACGGCGAAGACGAGACACACGCCCGCAACGACCGCCGAAATGAAATTGGTCAGCATTTCCTTTTGGAACTTGTCGTCGCCGAACGCGACGCGCGCGACGCCTTGCGGCATGTTCTTCATCGTGGGCAGGGCGTCGATCTCTTTGGCGGCGGTGACCACACCGGGCGCGAAGTCGGCCCCGATCGCGACACGGCGGTTCTGGTTATAGCGGCGCAGAATCGAGGGGCCTTCGCCGAATTCGATTTCGGCAATGACCTTCAGCGGCACCGTGCCGCCGCCGATCGTCGGGACGGGAAGGTTCTCGAGGGTCGACAGGCTCTGGCGATCGCGCGTGTCGAACATGACGCGAATGGGGATTTGCCGGTCGTTGAGCGAGAATTTCGCCGCGTTCTGGTCGATATCGCCTTGCGTCGCGATGCGGATCGTCTGGCTGAGCGCCGCCGACGTGACGCCGAGCTCGGCGGCGAGCGCTGCGCGGGGCTTGATCGTGATTTCGGGTCGCTGCAGGTCGCCCTCGATTCGCGGGGCGCGCAATTGCTTCACCCCGCGCATTTCCTCGACCAGCTTGTTCGCCGTTGCGGTAACCAGTGCGGGATCCGACCCTGCGAGCATCACCGTCACGTCGCGGCCGAGGCCGCCGTTCTGGCTCTGGAAGGTGACACGCGCATCGGGTACGGCGCGCAGCTTCGGCGCGAAATCGCGCTCGAACTCGATGCTGGTCTTCTCCCGCTCCTTTTTCAGCGTGATATAGACATTGCCATTGCCGACATTGATGTCACCGAACGCCGATTCG
>JANODH010000080.1:0-2849 GCA_031412595.1 Sphingomonas sp.
GGTTCCCGTATCGACCGAGAGATAGCGGATCAGGCGATCGGCTTTGTCGACCCAGATGTCGGTGACCGTGCCGGCGGTTTCGCCATCGACGCCAACGACTTTCATGCCGCGCGGATCGGGATCGCGTCCTTCGAGCCAGAGGCCCGATGCATCGATGGGCACGATGCGCGGATGCCCTTCCCAATCGAGATCGGGAAGCTTGGCGCGGTTGGCATAAGCCGCCGGGCCGATGCCGTCGACCAGCGGGTTGCCGGTCGGCACATAAGCCGAGCCGGCCGAGCGATCGACGCGCCGTGCCGCGATTTCAACGGGGTCGCGATCGGCGATATTGGGAACGGTTGCGGTGCCGCGCCCGAAGGGCAGCTTGAATGTCTTGTTCTTGATAAACAGCAGCGGGCTGCGGCCGTCGTATTTGCCGCTGATTTCATCCTCGAGCGGATAGCCTTCGCGATAGCCTTCGCGGTGGAGATAAAACACCAGTGCGGCGAAAAACAGGAAAAATGCCCATAAGGCGAGCAGCGCCCAATCCACATTTCCGAATAACATCACACTCATGGCTATTTCCCTTCGGCCAATATTCTTACGTTGGAAATTCGGTCAGACCGAACTTTCCGGTTGGATAGGTTTCGAATGCACCACCGACCCGCCGGACAAGCGGGCCGATCGCAATCAGCATGGCAAGCAACAGGATAATCTCGATCAGGAAGACGGCGGTATAACCCGCTGACGTCGCCATCACATCGCGCAGCAGCGCGCCGAGCAGGATCGCGGTGCCCGCGCAGGTTGCCGACACGGCACCCCATGCGCCGAGCGCGAGGCCCGAACGGCCATCCTTCGAGAGCGACATGGCGGCCGTCAGTGTTCCGACCGAAAACAGCCCGCCGCCAAAACCCATGGTCATGGCACCGAGACAGAGCAGTCCGACCGACTGGCTGGGTGCGGCAAAGATAATCATCAGGAAAGCAGCGATCCCCGCGACGCCGCCATTGCCGGCAAGCCGGTGCGGATCGGAACCGTTGGTGAGTGATTTCGCCGCGAGCGCAAAGCCGGTCAGCGTTCCGAGTGCCCATAATGCCGTGAGCGACGTTGTGGCGCCAACGGAAAGCCCGAGGACTTGGCCGCCATAGGGTTCGAGAAGGACATCCTGCATTGCAAAGGCTGCCGCGCCAAGGCCGACGGCCACCAGCAGACGCCGGGTGGCGGGAACGCCGATGAACGCGGCCCAGACACTGCCGAAATCGGGATGTTGCGCAGTCATCGCGGTCCGGCCCGGATCGCGGGCTTCCTGTTTCCAGAGTGCGGCAATGTTGAGGACAGCGGTCAGCGCAGCCACGCCCTGCACGATCTGGACAAGCCGGGTGGGCGTGAAATCGACCAGCAAGCGCCCGATGACCAGCGCACTGATCATCATGCCAACGAGCAGCATGACATACAGCAAGGCAACCACGCGCGGCGCTTTTTCAGGAGTGGCAAGATCGGTTGCCAGCGCAAGGCCCGCCGTTTGCGTCGTGTGCATGCCCGCACCCACAAGCAGAAAGCCGATCGCTGCAAAAACCTGCCCGATGATCGGCGAACCGACGCCGCCGCCCGACATGATGAGCAGCGCGAATGGCAGAACAGCAAGCCCGCCAAACTGCATCAGCGTCCCGAACCAGATATAAGGTACGCGCTTCCAGCCGAGCACTGAGCGGTGCGTGTCCGATTTATGCCCGATCAGCGCGCGCAGCGGCGCAAACAGCAGCGGGATCGATACCATCAGCGCAACGAGCGTTGCCGACATTTTAAGCTCGACAATCATCACGCGATTAAGCGTGCCCGTCAGCAGAACCGCGCACATGCCGACCGAAACCTGAAACAGCGAGAGCCGCAGGATGCGGCTCAAGGGCAAGTCGGCGCTCGCAGCATCGGCGAACGGCAGAAAGCTCGTGCCGATGCGGTTCCAAAGGTCAGGGGCGAGCGGGTTCTTCACGCGACTTCGAGCACCTGACTTGTGTAAAAGCCACCCGACACGCGCGTCGAGCGGCCGACTTTCTTGGCCGGGATCGCATCGGTCAGCAGTTTGCGCAGCAGCTTTTCAGTGACGGGGATGATCGCAGGCGCGCGGTCGGCGCGGGGGAAGAGCAGCCCGGCGGTGTGCATCGCCGTCAGCAGCGGCGTTTTCGGCGCGAACGTGAACAGAATCGAACCGCGCGTCCGTGCCGCAAGATCGGTGATGACATCGACGATATCGAATGCGCGATAATGGATCAGTGAATCCATTGCGACGACATGATCGAAGGTGCCGAGATCGGCCGACAGCATGTCGCCGCTGCGCCAATCGATTTTCAGGCCGACGGGGGCACGCTTGCGGGCAATATCGACGAGGCCCGCCGCGACGTCGATGGCGACGACATCGGCACCGCGCATCGCTGCTTCGACGGCAAGCGATCCGGTGCCGCATCCGGCATCGAGAAGACGCAGGCCGGTCATGTCGGCGGGCAACATGTCGAGGATGCAATTGCGCATTTTGTCGCGGCCTGCGCGGACGGTGGCGCGAATACCGCTGACTTGCGCATCCGACGTCAGCCGCTCCCACGCGTCACGTGCCGTCCTGTCGAAATACGTTTCGAGGCCGTCGCGATAGCTGTCGTAGGTTGCGGTATTCCGCATCATTCGAAGCCCAGGAATTCGAAGATGTCGCGGTCTTTCATCGGCATCGCGTCGAGTGCATCGGTGCCTGCCCAGAGGACCGCCGCCAGACGCATATATTCTTTGCGCACCGCTTCGACTTCGGGCGTGTCTTCCATTTCGAAGATCGTGCATTTTTTAAGGCGGCTGCGGCGGATCGCGTCGAGATCGGGGAAATGCGC
>JANODH010000081.1:0-3100 GCA_031412595.1 Sphingomonas sp.
GTCAGATCGACGCCCGTCAGAATGACTTCCTGCTGGCCGTTTTCGACGACCTGCCAGATTGCCGCAACGATCGCGTCAGGCATTAGCGAACGCGACGGACCGCGCGCGATCCGTGTGATGCAGAAAGTGCACGCATGATCGCACCCGTTCTGCACCTCGACGAACGCGCGGGCATGGTGCGCGCCCGAGACCGCCGGGCGCGCATCTTTGCGCATCGGGAGTACTGCGGCAATGCCGGCCCACGCCTCGGGTTTAAGCCGTACGGCACAGCCGGTGGCATAGACCTGCTTGCCCAACCGCGAAGCGCGGCGGATGGCTTGCCGTGCCTGACGTTCGGCTTCTGCGGTTACGGCGCAGCTATTGACGATGATCGCATCGTCGCCCGTCCATTCCCTGCGGATGGCTTCGCCCTCGGCTATGTTCAGGCGACAGCCGAAATTGATCACGTCGACTGTCATCGGCTGAACGCCGCCCAGTCCGCATCGCCGCTGAAAACATGCGTGGCTGGCCCCGTCATCCGGATCGTTTCGCCCGGGTTCCAGACGATTGTAAGGTCTCCGCCAGGGAGCGTCACGGTAACCGGTGAAGCGACGCGTTTGCTGCGGATTGCAGCGACAGCCGTCGCGCATGCGCCCGTGCCGCACGCACGCGTCAGGCCCGTGCCGCGTTCCCAGACCCGTAGGGTCAGTGAGGAGGGGCCGGTGACGGTCGCGACGTTGACATTGATCCGCGCGGGAAAAAGCGGATCATGTTCGATCAGCGGGCCGAGACGAGCGAGATCGATTGCACCTGCGTCGGGCACGAAAAAGACAAGATGCGGGTTGCCGACGTTGACGGCGGCCGGGTTTTCGAGCGACTCCCAGGCAACCGGCATAGCGCTCGTGTCCATCGCATAAGCCAGCGGGATTGTATCCCAGTCGAAACGCGGCTGGCTCATATCAACTGTTGCGCCGCCGTCTTCATGACGGACCGCGACGTTGCCACTCCGCGTTTCGATGAGGGCATCCTTTCCGATCAGAAGCGCCACAGCCCGCAGCGCATTGCCGCAAATTTCGACTTCGCCGCCATCGGGATTCCAAGTGCGCATCTTTGCGTCCGCGCTTGTCGATCGTTCGAGCATGATGAGCTGGTCGCACCCGACGCCCGTTTGCCGATTGGTAATGGCCTGAACCCGTGCAGCGGTCATCTCGACGGCATCGTGACGCGCGTCGATCACGACGAAATCGTTGCCCAGTCCGTGCATTTTGTGAAATCGACCAGTCATGCTTGCCGCGATTTAGGGTTGCGGCTGGCGTAAGTCCACTTAGGCCGTGCGACGGCGAGGCAAATCTTCCAAAGCTGGTTTCGAAGCGGCTTCGGGTACCCGAGCATAGTTGAGAAGATTGCGTTCGGCGAGCAATGTGCGCACGGCCGATAGGGGCAGCGGCCGACCGTAAAGCCAGCCTTGCCCTTTATGACAGCCAAGCTGGCGGAGGCGTTCTTCGATCTCGGTCGTTTCGATGCCTTCGGCGGTTACAGGCAAACCCAGACTTTCGCCGAGCCGGGTGATTGCCGCAACGATCGCAGCGCTTTCGCCATTTTCGCAGATCGTCGTCACGAAACTCTTGTCGATCTTGATCCGGTCGAACGGGAGCGCGCGGAGATGCGCGAGCGACGAATAACCGGTGCCGAAATCATCAAGCGCGATCCGTATCCCCTGATTTTTCAGGCTGCCGACAATCGACTGCGCCAGCGCCATGTTGTCGAAAAGCGACGTTTCGGTGATTTCGACTTCGAGCCGCGTGGCGGGAAAACCGGTTTCTGTCAGCAATTTGACGAGCTTTTGCGCGAGCCATGGATCTTTCAACTGCGTTGGCGAAATATTGACCGACAGACTGACCGACGGATCCCAGTTACGCGCCTCAACAAATGCCTGGCGCATGACCGAAAAAGACAAATCGGATATCGCGCCGGTTTCCTCCGCAATACCGATGAAGCTATCGGGCATGATAAGGCCGCGACTTGGGTGATCCCAGCGCGCCAGCATTTCAAAGCCATGCAGCCGGTTTGTCGTAAGATCGATTTGCTGTTCGAAGTAGGGCACGAATTCGCCCTTCGGGATGCCGATGCGCAAGCCCTGTTCGGTTTCGTTACGGGCCTGCAATTCGCGCTCCATCGAGACATCGAACCAAGCGAAGCGATTGCGCCCCTGATGTTTGGCGGCATACATCGCGATGTCGGCGCGACGCATCAGCGCGTCCATTGTGTCGCAGTCGGCAGCGGAATGAGCGATACCGACCGAAACAGAGATGTGAACGAAAGTGCCCGCTGCATCGAACGGCTGACCAAGACGGGCAATAATTGCCTGCGCCACCCGTTCAACAATAGCTGGATTGTCGATATCGTAAGCGAACGCACAAGCAAATTCATCGCCGCCCAGCCGGGCCGCAATGGCGGATGGTGGGACAAGCATGACGACTTCGCTCGCCACTGATTTCAGCAGCGCATCGCCAACGGCGTGCCCGTGCATGTCGTTCACGTTTTTGAAATGGTCGAGATCGAGCATCAACACCGCGATCGTTTTCTGGCGTTTCAGCGTTCTGGCCAGCAATGCGGCGCCATCGTCCGACAAAGCCCGGCGGTTGAGAAATCCAGTCAGGGGATCACGCGATGCCAGCGTCTGTGCGCGTTGTTCAGCGACGGTGCGCTCGACGATCTCGTCCGACAAATCCTTATACCGACGCCAGCCGAACATGATGAGAGCGATATTGAGCAGGAGCGCGACGGATAGCGTTTTGTCGACACCGCCGCCAACCCCGAGAAGCGTATCGATCACGCCCGACATGACTTCGCTGCCGGTACCCAAAAGCATGATGATGGCGGCAACGATGATGCCGCCTGTCATCACATCGTTTCGCGCGTTCGTCTCTCGCGACCTTGCTTTCGACACCTGACCTTCGATTTGCACTGGCCCTAGCCCCACTGTTCTGCGATCTGTCGACGGCTAACGATGATGCGTGAAGAAGAGCTTAAGCGGCAACATTGACGCCCGGGAACCCTGCGGCTAAGCACTCGATATTCGAAACGCATCACCTGATGCACGCCAGCCGACGAGGTTTCG
>JANODH010000082.1:0-6546 GCA_031412595.1 Sphingomonas sp.
GGCGGCCTTTTTTTGTGGTCAGGCGGGAACGGCAGTCGCCGCACGACCCGCGCGCATGGCATCGGTGCGTTCGATCCGGTCGGCCATGTCGGCCCAGGCAGCTTTGGCACGCAAGCAACGGTCACGTACATTGTCGAGAACGGCAGCATCGGCTTCGGCCTGCGCCTTGATCATCTGTCCGCGGTAAAATTCAAGTGTCGACATCAGGAGCGGCGTTCCTTTTAGTGGCAAAAAAGTGCCGGGCGAGCGAACCCGCCCGGCGGTATTCATTTAGGCAGCCTGGATGTTGACAGCCGAGGTCTTGCCGCGCTTGTCGGTTTCCAGTTCATACGTGACGCGCTGGTCCTTATCGAGCGTGCGCAGGCCGGCGCGCTCGACGGCCGAAATGTGGACGAACGCATCGCCACCGCCGCCTTCAGGCGCGATGAAGCCATAACCCTTGTCCGCATTGAAAAATTTGACTGTTCCGGTAATCATGATGGCTTTCCTTCGCCCATATTAGACGGGCATGGATCACGATCGATCCATCCCGGCGTCGTGAAGCAAGTGTGGGACAAAGGGGTATAAAACGCACCCGTATCCGTCGCAGGCGACGTTCAGCACGGCCTGTATAGGGGTAAGGGGCGGGAATAGCAAAAGGGGGGTGGGCGGGTAGTTGCGATGTCCGTTGTCGACGACAAGCCAGGTAACCCCCCAATGGCCGTTGCTGCCTGAAAACAGTCGTAAATATAGAAACTTTGCTTTAATCGAAACAGCATGAGGCACTTCGTCGTTCTCGGCTCCTTGGGACTTTTGGCCTGCGGGTCACCGGCACAGAGCGAGCCATTTTCAGAACTGCGCGCAGCCTACGCTGCCCGCGATGCCGCTGCTGCCGCCGCTGCTTATGCACCGGATGCTCAGGTTGTTTACCGATATGATGGCGCGCCCGAGGAACGATATCGTGGAACCCAACCGATCGCGTCTTCATTCAAAGCATTGTTCGATCAGATCGACCCCAAGGACCAGCTCGACCTGAATTTCCGGGAAACGTCGCGGGCTGGGAACAGGATTCAGGGCGTTTACCGTCTTAAGATTGGCAAAGCACAGACGTCATATGGGCGCTTCGACGTGGTGGTCGATGCAACAGGCAAGTTCGATAGCGATGCTAGTACAAGCGCCAGCCGCGAGGATTTCGAGGAAGCGTCGGGCGCGGTGATGTTCAATTCCGAAAATGAAACGCTTGATCGCGGCTATTATGCTCAACTGGCCGGACGCTATCGCTTAACGGACGGGTGCACTTTGATTGTGACCCGTTCGGTGGTGAGACTATTCGTGCGCAATAGCTGCACCAATGACTGGCGTGGTTTGTCGCGTCAGTCAGGCCGAAGTTGGACCGCCGGTGATCGCGTGCTTTCTGAAAGAAAAATCACTGCTTACCGCTTTGGTCCGATCAAAGAAACGGCAAGCCCGACCGTTGAAATCGTAGATGCTCAAGGCGCAAAGACGGCGTTGCGTGTCCCGATCTACCAAACGGAAGAAGTGCGCTTCCGCTCCGCAGATGGCACTATGCTCGCAGGGACAATCTACACACCGCCACTTAACGGTAAGCAGCGCGCCGCAACCGTCATGCTTCATGGTTCGGGGCCGCAGGACCGCGATGGTTATGCATCGATCATCGCCGTTCTTGCCGACGAACTTGCCGCCTCGGGCCGTGTCGTGCTGACCTTCGACAAACGCGGCTCCGGCGCTTCGGACGGTGACGGAGATCGCGCCAGTTTCGGGATACTGGCTTCAGATGCGCGGGCCGCAATGGAGTATCTGGCGAAGAGACGGGAAGTAAATGCCTCTCGCATTGGTTTGGCTGGGTCGAGTCAGGCCGGGTGGGTTGCAGCAAAAGCGATTGCCGATGGCGCCTTGCCTGCGGACGTTTTGCTGCTGGGAGCTGCTGGCACGGCGCTGACGGTTGCGGAACAGAACCTTTACAACACCGAAATGCGCATGCGCTGTCAGGGCATAAGTCCGCGCGACATGCGTCTCGCCCTTGACCAGCAAAAGGCGTTTTTCGATTTTCTCCAAAACCCAGCTAAGGCGCGCAAGCTTGACGCTCGAACGGCCGAAGGTCGGACGCGGCCAGCGCTGCGCGACTGGCTTTTTCCCGATTCGGTGACGACCGATCGATCCGCCGGGACGTGGTATGTCGTGCTTGATCCATTTTTCGATCCATTGCCGATATGGAAACGCTACCTAGGCGGGACACTGTTTTTATTCTCCGAGTTTGACGACTCCACGCCCACCGAGCTTGCACAAGCCCGTCTGCGTCGCACGGGGACAAAGACAAAGATTTTGCCCGACGCTCAACATGTCGGACTCACAACCCGCGGTGTCTGTGATGGAGATTTTTCCGACGTGAGTCAGTTCGCGCCTGGACTGATGTCAGCCGTGGCCAAATTTGCGATGTCCGATGACTGATCGGTTAATGCCGTTAGCCGACGTTAGAGAACGCACAATAAGTTCACCGTCCGCGCCCCTTGGCCCCCAAATGAAAAAGGTTGCCGACCCTTCACGGATCGGCAACCCCTAACATGGTCAGCGGCCGGAGACGTATCTCAAGCCCGGGAGACCATGGTCAGCTAAAACATCGTTTAGCCGCGCAGCTCCCGAACGAAATTACCCGTGCCACTTGCTGAACCATGAGACATCGGATCACCTCCTTTCGCTAGTTGAAAACGACGTGCTCTGCGTGAGCACGACACATACATGATTCATCCGCGACTCGGGATCAACCCCACGCAGCGATTTATTTGCAAACAGCGCGCATCAGGTGCGGCAATCCTCGACCACACGCGTGAATTCGGGCCAGATCGGCATGATGAGATCGGGTGCGCCCGCCAGCCCGATCAGAATGCGGCCGCGGCTGAACGCCATGCTGTCGAGCTGCGGATCGCGCGCGGCAATTTCGGCAGTGACAGAAGGTGGCGTGTCGCCGGTCGGCACGGCGTCATAAGCTTTGGCGCCATTGGTCGAGCGCAGGGTCATTTTCGCCGGCGCACTGCCCAAGCGCGATATAAAAATGCGTGCCCCGTTCGCGTCGCAGCGGATCGTGAAGGCGGCCTCCGCGCTTGCCAGACCATAGCGCGCGATGCTGCCCCGGCTGTCACGCGCGTAAGTCCACGTGCCAGGCGCAGGCGTCCGGTCCGCCCAGTCGACCGGCGCTGGCGGCGCCGCGGGCGGGGCGGGGCGAGCGACAGGCGGCACAGGGCGCGGCGCGGGCACAGGCGCGCGCGGCTGGACGCAGGCCACAAGCGCAACCGGCGCGAGAATACACAAACGAACAAAACGCATGGCGACGGTCTAAGCTATCGCCTGCTTGGCAGCAAAGCCATTTGTCGCATAAGCCGCACAGATGAGCATCGATCGCCAGCGCCTGAAATCGATCGTCGCAGGATCGGCGGGCAATCTGGTCGAATGGTATGACTGGTTCGCCTACGCGACGTTTGCCATTTATTTTGCGCCGGTCTTTTTCCCCAAAGGCGATGCGACTGCGCAATTGCTGAACACGGCCGCGATCTTTGCAGCGGGCTTCCTGATGCGCCCGATCGGCGCGTGGGTGATGGGCATTTACGGCGACAAGCATGGCCGCAAAGCGGGACTGACCTTGTCGGTGATCATGATGGCCGCAGGGTCGCTCACGATCGCTTTTGCGCCGACTTATGCGCAGGTCGGCGTGGTCGCCCCGATCATTCTCGTCGTCGCGCGGATGGTCCAGGGGCTGTCGGTCGGCGGCGAATATGGCTCGAGCGCGACGTATCTGTCCGAAATGGCTCCGGCGGACCGGCGCGGCTTCTGGTCGAGCTTTCAATATGCGACGCTGAGCGGCGGGCAGCTGCTCGCGATCGTGACCGCGCTGATCCTGCAAGCGCTGCTCAGCGAGGCGCAGCTCGGCGACTGGGGCTGGCGCATTCCTTTTGTGATCGGCGCGATCCTCGCCGTGATGGTGTTCCTGCTGCGACGGACGATGACCGAGACCAGATCATTCGCCGCGATCGACCAGAGCCGCGACCATTCGTCGCTGCGCATCCTGTGGCGCGACCATCGCCGGTCTTGTATCCTCGTCGTGATAATGTCGGGCGGCGGCGGCCTCGCGTCCTATGCCTTTACGACCTACATGCTCAAGTATCTGATCAACAGCGCGGGCTTCGACAAAGGCACGGCAACGCTGATCATTGCGGCGGCCTTGCTTTGGTCGATGTGTTTGCAGCCGCTGGCGGGGATGCTCGC
The DNA here is from genome assembly GCA_031412595.1 of Sphingomonas sp. Taxonomy (GTDB): domain Bacteria; phylum Pseudomonadota; class Alphaproteobacteria; order Sphingomonadales; family Sphingomonadaceae; genus Sphingomonas_O. The sequence goes on from JANODH010000082.1 coordinate 4,258, forward strand.
CGACCGGTTCGGACGCAAACCACTGCTTTATGTGTCGGGTGTCGGCGTCGCGCTTGTCGCCGTACCCGTGTTCACGCTGCTGGCCACGACGTCATCGCCTTACGTCGCGCTCGCACTTGTCCTCGTCCCGATCACGCTCCACGGCGGTTACACGGCGACCAATGCAATGGTGAAGGCCGAATTGTTTCCGGCGCACGTCCGGGCACTTGGCGTCGCGTTCCCTTATGCGGTCGGCAATACATTGTTTGCGGGAACCACCGAATATGTCGCATTATCGTTTAAGAGCGCGGGGAACGAGAGCGGTTTTTTCTGGTACGTCGCTGTGCTCGTTGCGATGACCGTCGTCGCCTATGCAATGCTGCCCGAAACAAAAACGGCCGGTCTCATCCGCGAAACGTGATCCAAAACGGGACGAGCCGTTTTTTTGTGCGGTGCAACATGGATCATTTTGTGTTAACTGAAGTTGTGGGGGCGAAAGTATCTGCCTTTCAGGAGTATTGTAATGAAAAAGTTTACTGCGTTCGCAATTGCCGCCGCCATGCTGGCACCCCTTCCTGCTTCCGCTGCGACATTCATCGTCCAAGCGCTGGCCAACAGCTCGACCGGCGGCACTGCACTCAGCACGATTTCGCTGACAGCTGGTCAGGCCTTCACCGTTACGAGCAGCACAAACGACCTTTGGTCGGCTGGACCATTGCCGCGCTTCTCCGACGCCAATGGTCTGGTTGCGGACCGCTTTGCGACATCGGCCGATGATTCGGGTCAAAGCGTAGGCACGCAAATCGGCACGAATTTCGGCGGCTATACCCAGGCCGGTTTCACTGCACCGTTTGGCGCGATGGTTGGTCGCATCAACACCAATTACTTCCTCGTCGGTTCGAGCTTTGCCGGCGTCGCAACGAGCGCTGGCGTACTTGAGCTGTTCTACTGGGACAGCAACAATGGTGACAACACCGGCCAGATCGCTGCCGAAGTGACGGCGCTTTCCAGTGCCGTTCCCGAAGCAACGACGTGGAGCATGTTGATCGCCGGTTTCGGCCTCGTCGGCATGTCGCTGCGCCGCCGCAGTTCGAAACTGATCACACAAATGATCTGATTTTATCGGATGTCCCGACGGGGCGTCTGGTCAAGAAAGAAGGGCGGTGCCAGCGATGGGGCCGCCCATTTTTTATGCGGCGGCGTAGATGGCCGGGCGATAGCGTGGTTCGGGAATCGCGAAACCTTTGTCATGAGCGACTTCGAGCCAGCCCGCGATCGCGTCATGAATATTCGCCAGCGCCTGCGCGCGCGTGTCACCATGCGCAGAGCATGGGTAAAGATCAGGAGCGTCGGCGATCCAGCACGCGTCTTCGTCCGACCAGAACAGATTGATGTGATAATGCGGCTCGTTCATGCCTCCATGTGTAGGTCATACCGGTCGATCAGTGCAAGAAGCTCACGCACCTGATAGCGTTTGGCATCTTTGCCGTCGGGCTGGACTGGAAAGGCGCGCGGCACTTTTGGGTGCGTATATTGTCTGTGGCTGCCCGTCGTCCGGTCGTGCGTGAAGCCATACGCTTTCAACAGCTTTTCAAAATCACGAAACGCGATTGACTGGCGGTAAGCATCGCGGAGGAGAGATTGGAGTTTCTGGCGCTGGGTCATCGTTCATCAATTAGTCCATCGGGCACGATCCAACTAACATGAAGCCCGGCCATTTCCAGCCGTTGGTCTCGCGCCGGACGACCGCGATCGTCGAAATGCGCAGGAACTTCACCAGATTAATCCTACCGCCCCTTCCACTTCCTTTGCGTCTTGCCAAACCGGTCCTTCCGCGTCCCCGGCTTACCCTCATTGCTCCGCCCCATGATCGGCGCGGCGGACACGGTCGCGCTCGGCAGCCCAAGCTCCTCGGCCTCCAGCGAGCGGATTTCGTCGCGCAGCCGCCCGGCTTCTTCGAATTCCAGATCGCCGGCGGCTTTGCGCATACGCTTTTCGAGATCCTCAATATAAGCGCGCAGATTGTGGCCGACCATGTGTGGACGGTCTTCATCAATCTCGATCGTGACCTGATCGCGTGACGACAAATGGCCGATCACGTCCGAAATATTGCGCTTGATGGTCAGCGGCGTAATGCCGTGCGCGGCATTATATTCGAGCTGCTTTTCGCGCCGCCTATCCGTCTCGCGCATCGCACGTTCCATGCTGCCGGTGATGCGGTCGGCGTAAAGGATCACGCGCCCGTCGACATTGCGCGCGGCGCGGCCGATGGTCTGGATCAGCGATGTTTCGCTCCGCAGAAAACCTTCC
>JANODH010000083.1:0-2086 GCA_031412595.1 Sphingomonas sp.
CCCGCATCCTCCGAACTTGCGTCGATGCTGTCGGTTGCCCCCAGCTTCATCGCCAGTGCCCGCTTTTCGGCGACCGGATCACAAGCGATGATCCGTCCCGCGCCTGCAATCTTTGCCGCATTAACGGCTGCCAGCCCGACCCCGCCACAGCCGACAATACACACACTGTCGCCCGGCGTGATGTCGGCAGCATGAAAAACCGCGCCCGCACCTGTCACCACTGCGCATCCCAAAATCGCCGCCCGGTCGAGCGGCATATCAGGATCGATGCGAACGCAGGCATGCTCATGCACTAGCATCATTTCGGCATAGGCCGACAGGTTCAGCATCTGGTTCACCGGCGAACCGTCGGACGCGAACACAAGGCGCGCCGCTTCATCCTTGCCGCGCCGCGTATCGCCGCCCAGACACAGCGACATCCGCCCGGTCACGCAAAATTCGCACTGCCCGCAATAAGCCGACAAACAGGTAACGACGGCATCACCAACTCTCACCGTGCGCACTTCGCTGCCGATCGCTTCGACGATGCCTGCCGCTTCATGCCCCGGAATACATGGCATCGCGTGCGGATAGGCCCCATCGACGAAATGCAGATCCGACCGGCAAACGCCGCACGCCGCGGTGCGGATCAGCACTTCATGCGCCAGCGGCTTTGCCACCGCGACATCCTCGATCGTCAGAGGCGTCTTGGCCGCAGTCAGGACGGCGGCTTTCATTTCACTGCATACTTCCCGAATTCGATGCGCGCGATGCTGCGGTTATGGACTTCGTCGGGACCGTCGGCCAATCGCAACGTCCGCTGCCCGGCATAGGCATAGGCAAGCCCGGGATCTTCGGAAACGCCCGCCCCGCCATAAGCCTGGATCGCATCGTCGATGATGCGCAGCGCCATGTTCGGCCCGGCCACCTTGATCATCGCGATTTCGGCCTGCGCGCCTTTGTTGCCGACCTTGTCCATCATGTCGGCGGCTTTCAGGCAAAGCAGGCGACACATTTCGATGTCGATCCGCGCCGCCGCAACACGCTGTTCCCAGACCGAATGTTCCGAAATCCGCTTGCCGAACGCGACGCGCGAGGTCAGCCGCTTGACCATCTTTTCGAGCGCGACTTCAGCAACGCCAATGGTGCGCATGCAATGATGGATACGCCCCGGCCCAAGCCGTCCCTGCGCAATCTCGAACCCGCGCCCTTCGCCCAGCAGCATGTTCGATGTTGGAATGCGGACATCCTTCAGTTCGATCTCCATGTGACCGTGCGGCGCATCGTCATAGCCGAACACCGGCAGATGCCGCAGGATCTTTACGCCCGGCGCATCGAGTTCCATCAGAACCATCGATTGCTGCGTATGGCGCGAGGCTTCAAAATCGGTCTTGCCCATGACAATCGCGATCTTGCAGCGCGGATCGCCGGCCCCACTCGACCACCATTTAACGCCGTTCAAAACATATTCATCGCCTTCGCGGCGGATCGACGTTTCGATATTGGACGCGTCCGACGACGCTACGGCAGGCTCGGTCATCAGGAATGCCGAACGGATTTCGCCTTCCATCAGCGGCTTCAGCCAGCGGTCCTTTTGTTCGCGCGTGCCGTAGCGGTGAAACACTTCCATGTTGCCGGTGTCGGGCGCCGAACAGTTAAACACTTCGCTGCCCCAGCCGATCCGCCCCATTTCCTCGGCGCACAGCGCATATTCGAGGTTGCTGAGGCCCGGCCCTTCGAATTCGAAACTGTCGTCGACAGGCACCCGGCCCGCGCTCGGCGGCATGAACAGGTTCCAGATTCCGGCTGCTTTTGCCCGTGCTTTTTCTTCCTCGACCACAGGCAGGATCTTCCAGCGCTCGCCCTGCGCTTGCTGGTCATAATAGTCCTGCGCACGGGGCAACACATAAGCGGCCATGTGATCGCGCACCCGGTCGCGCCAATAGCGCTGACGCTCGGTTAGATCGAAATCCATGGCTGCTCTCCTTTACGTGTCCGTAAAGTCTATGCCTCTGCGAATCCGCCTTTGCCTAGCCTTTTCTTCTCATGATTTCGGCGACGCTACGGCAAGCTTGGCGACGCGCGCGTCATGTTCGGGCTTGCCGAA
>JANODH010000084.1:0-3862 GCA_031412595.1 Sphingomonas sp.
ATAATGCGCACCGGATGCCGCCGCAGCAGCTGCAGAAAGTGCTGGCCGAGCAATGGGGCGCGAACTGGCGCACGCGGTTCAAGCGGTTCGGGGCTGCACCGATTGCTGCCGCCTCGATCGGGCAGGTTCACCGCGCGCAGATGCCCGATGGCCGCGATCTGGCCATCAAAGTGCAATATCCCGGCGTCCGCGACAGCATCGATGCCGATATCGACAATGTCGCCACGCTGCTGCGCATTTCGGGGCTGTTGCCCAAAGAGATCGACCTTGCGCCGCTGCTTGCCGAAGCCAAGCGCCAGCTGCACGAAGAAGCAGATTATGCCCGCGAAGCCGCGCAAATGATGCGGTTCGGCGCGCTGCTTGCCGATGCGCCCGCCTATGTCGTGCCCACCGTGGATGCCGAATTCAGCACTGATCAGGTGCTGGCCATGTCGTTCGTCGAAGGCGTGCCGATCGAAAGCATCGAGACCGCCCCCCAGGAAACGCGCGATGCGGCGATGGCCGCGCTGCTGACGCTCGTACTGCGCGAATTGTTCGAAATCGGCTTCATGCAGACCGATCCCAATTTCGCCAATTATCGCTATCAGCCCGAGACCGGGCGGCTGGTGCTCCTCGATTTCGGCGCGGCGCGGAATATCGAACCGAAAACCGCGAACGGCTACCGCGACCTGCTGACGGCTGGCATGGCAGGCAATCGCGACGCGATGCGCGAAGCGGCCGTCCGGTCGGGTTTCATCGGCGACAGTGCGGTTGTCCACCACCGCGCGCGCCTCGACAGCATGATCGACATCGTCATTGCCCAGATGACGCAGATCGGCCCCTTCAATTTCGGCGACCGGTCGTTCGTCGCCGTGCTGCGCGAACAAGGCATGGACATGGCCGCCGACCGCGCAACCTGGCACATCCCCCCGGTCGATACGCTGTTCGTCCAGCGCAAGATCAGCGGGACGGCGCTGCTCGCCGCGCGGTTAAAGGCGCGGGTCGATGTGCGGGGGTTGTTGGGGGATATTGCGGGGTTTTAGCGGCCGACTTGCTTTTTAGTCTCAAAGCTGCCACATCCTATCGCAGCGCAGCGTAGACGACCGTCGTCTCCGCATGGTCGGCCAGCGTGAGTGTCCGTGAAAAACGGAACAGGCCAGACCCCCATGACGCTCCAGCCAAACGGCTTCCCTTTTCACGCGGGTTGTCACCAACCTCGCTTTGTCGGCCGTGCCTTTCCGCGCGTGACGAACACGCAATTCTGAAAGAATATTTATGACTAAATTTACCGATCTCGGCCTCTCGCCGCAGATTCTCGAAGCGCTTGCGGCCAAGGGCTATGACACGCCGACGCCGATTCAGGCACAAGCCATTCCGTCGCTGATCGAAGGTCGCGACTTGTGCGGCATTGCGCAGACCGGCACCGGCAAGACCGCTGCTTTTGCGCTGCCCTCACTGATGCGCCTTGCCGCATCGGGCAAAATGCGCCCACCGGGCAGTTGCCGGATGCTTGTCCTGTCGCCGACGCGCGAGCTGGCAGCGCAGATCGCACAGTCGTTTACTGACTATGGCAAAGGCATGCGCCTGACGGTCGGTTGCGTCTTCGGCGGCATGCCGATCGGGCGTCAGATCAAGATGTGCGGCGCGGGGCTCGACATTCTCGTCGCCACGCCGGGCCGCTTGATGGACCTGATCGAGCAGCGCGCGCTCAACCTTCGCCATGTCGAAATTTTCGTGCTCGACGAAGCCGATCAGATGCTCGATCTGGGCTTTATTCATGCCCTGAAAGCCATCGACCGGTTGTTGCCCAAGGAGCGCCAGTCGCTGTTTTTCTCGGCAACCATGCCGAAATCCATCGCCGAATTGGGCGACCGCTTCCTGACCGACCCAATCAAGGTTTCGGTCACACCGATTGCCTCGACCGCCGAGCGCGTCGAACAATATGTGACGTTCGTTAATGCCGCCGAGAAAATGGCGCTGCTGACGATCGTTTGTCAGAATGAGCCGATCGACCGCGCACTGGTCTTCAGCCGCACCAAACATGGGGCCGACAAGATCGTGAAGTTCCTCGCCGCATCGAACATCCGATCGGCGGCGATCCACGGCAACAAGTCACAGAACGCGCGGATGGATGCGCTCGATGCCTTCAAGAAAGGCGATATCCGCATCCTGATCGCAACCGACATTGCCGCGCGCGGCATCGACGTGTCGGGTGTCAGCCATGTGTTCAATTTCGACTTGCCCAATGTGCCCGAACAATATGTCCACCGCATCGGCCGCACCGCGCGTGCGGGCGCAACGGGGATCGCGGTCAGTTTTGTCGATGGCGAAGAAAAGGGCTGGCTGAAGCAGATCGAGCGACTGACCAAGATTCCGCTGACCCCCGCACCCCTGCCGCCGGGCTTTGCCGAATTGAAAGCGGCATTGCCAAAACCGCTCCCGTCCAAATCACCGCCAAGTCGTGGCGGCGGCGGTCGCCGTGACGCGCCGCGCAGCGACGAGCCGAAGCGCCATTTCCCGCGGCGTCCCGGCGGCGTCGGCGCACATAAATCGGCCGTGCGGCGCACCGGCAGTCGGTAACGCCATACTGGCCTTGTTCAGGTTGGTCCTTTAGGGAAGCGTGATGCTGTCTGCTGTATCGCGCTTCCCGCGCATCGCCCTTTCCTTCCTCGTTGCGATCGGTGTCACCGTTCCGGCGGTTGCGCAGCGCAAGGTGCCGGTTATTGCCGCAAAGGCACCCGTCGCCGCGCCCGTGCCATGGCTCTATCGCGGCAGCGACATTCCGGTCGATCGCGAATGGTCGTTCGGCGAACTCCCCAATGGGCTCAGATACGCTGTCCGCCGCAATGGTGTGCCGCCGCGTCAAGTGTCGATCCGCGTTGCGATCGATGCCGGGTCGCTGATGGAGCAGCCGGGCGAAGGCGGATTTGCCCACTTCAACGAGCACCTGAGCTTTCGTGGATCGAAATTTGTGGCCGACGAAGAAGCCAAGCGCGTCTGGCAGCGGCTCGGTGCAACGTTCGGTTCGGATACCAATGCCTCGACCACGCCGACGCAGACGATCTATAAACTCGATTTGCCAAGCGCGACGCCCGAGGGTCTGGATGAAACCGTCAAGATTTTGTCTGGCATGATGTCAGGCGCTTTCGTGACACAGGGCGCTGTCGACACCGAACGACGCACCGTGCTTGCCGAATTGCGCGAAGGAACAAGCCCGCAGCAAAAGGTCGGTGATGCGACGCGTGAACTATTCTTTGCCGGGCAAGCGCTTGGCAAAGGGTCACCGATCGGCACGGTCGCCACGCTGAACGGCGCAACAGCAGCTTCGCTGAAAGCATTTCGTGACCGCTGGTACCGGCCCGACAAGACGCTCGTCGTCATTTCGGGCGATGCAGACCCGGCAACGTTCGAAGGACTGATCAAAAAATATTTTGCGGACTGGAAACCGGTGGGTCCGACGGTGCCGGTTGCCGATTTCGGACGCCCCGTGAACGATGCCCCGCGCGCGAAAGTCGTCGTCGAAGCGGGGCTGCCGACGATCGTCAGCATGGCCGTGCTGCGCCCGTGGGTGCAGAAAAATGACACGATCGAATATAATCGCGGCAAGCTCATCGATACGCTGGCGACACGGATCATCAATCGCCGCCTCGAACGCGCGGCGCGCGCCGGGGGCAGTTTCCTGCAAGCCAGCATCGACCAGGAGGATGTGTCACGCACCGTCGACGGTACATTCATTCAGGTCGTGCCGCTGACCAGCGACTGGGAGGCCGCTGTCCGCGACGTCCGCGCGGCGATTGCCGATGCGCTCACCAATCCATCGAGCCAGGCCGATATTGACCGCGAAGCTGCCGAATTCGCGTCGGCATTGCAGATCAGCGTCGAA
>JANODH010000085.1:0-8326 GCA_031412595.1 Sphingomonas sp.
GAACATCGCGAAATGGCTTTGCATGTGACTGCCCAGATTCATCGCCAAAAATCCGGTCAGTTGCAGGAAGCCTGGATAGACGCGCCGCCCGGCGCCCGCATACATCATCGGTACGGTCTGGATGGCATTTTGGACGAACCATGCATGCGGCCGCTCGGTCGCGACGTCGTTCACGCTGGTCGGCATTTCGCGTGTGTCGATCGGTCCGCCCATCATCGTCAACGATTTGGGGCGGCAGGGATTGTTTTGCGCCGACATCAGGCACGCCATCGCATAGCATGGCACCGACGGCTGACAGACCGCGAGCATGTGCGCGCCCGGACCGATTTTTTCCATGAACGTCACGAGGTAATCGATATAATCATCAAGATCGAAGCCGCCTGCGCTCAGCGGCACATCGCGGGCATCGCGCCAGTCCGTAATATAGACATCGTGACGCGGCAGCAGGCGTTCGACGGTCCCGCGTAGCAACGTCGCAAAATGCCCCGACATCGGCGCAACGATCAAAAGCCGGGGTGCATCGTCGATCCCCGCTTTCACGAAACGCTTCAGCTGACCGAACGGCAATTGCATCACGATTTCCTCGTGAACGGCGACCTCTGCACCATCGACGACCGTCGACGTAAAACCAAAGGCTGGTTTGCCGCGTGGCGCGGCGGCATGCGCGAAGACTTCGAGTGCAGACGCCATAACCGGACCACCGCCGAAATAGTTCATCGGGTGACCGGGCGACTGAAGAATTTCCGCGCTCATGTTGGCCATCGCGCTTGCGCCCGCCAGCCAGTTCCGCTGCATTTCGTAAATGTTATATAGCAAGGCGACAGCCCCCATTGTTGGTTCGCACGAATTACGACCAAATCCGCTTATGTTGCAACGCATCATTTGCCGCTGCTCTTGAACGCTGCTAGGCGCGCGCCGTGGCCACAACTCCCTCTAAGCCCAACGGCAATCGCAAAATCGGCAACCTTCGCCTCGTCTTCCAGTTCGCGGCGCGCTATCCCGGTCGCATTGTCTGTGCGCTGATTGCGCTGGCACTCGCATCGGCGACGACAATCTCGATCCCGATGGGGTTCAACATCGTCATCGATCAGGGCTTTACGAAAAGCGGCGGCGATATCGGCGCTGGCTTCCGTCTGCTGCTGGGCGTCGTCACGGTCCTGGCGCTTGCCACGGCGCTGCGATTTTATTTTGTCTCATGGCTCGGCGAACGCGTCGTTGCCGATTTCCGCATCGCCGTTCAGGAAAATTTGCTGCGGCTCTCCCCCAGCTATTTCGAGGAAAATCGCCCGTCCGAAATTTCGTCGCGATTGACGGCGGATACGTCGATCATCGAACAGATTGTCGGCACAACGCTCTCGGTAGCCCTGCGCAATTTCCTGACCGGCGTCGCGGGCCTCGTTTACATGTTCTACTTGTCGCCGAAACTGGCCGGCATGCTTGTGGTCGGCATCCCGATCGTCATTCTGCCGATCGTCTTCATCGGCAATAAACTGCGCACCTTGTCGCGCAAATCGCAGGACCGGATCGCCGACGTCGGCAGCACAGCAAGCGAAATCCTAGGCGCCATGAAAGTCGTTCAGGCTTTTGGGCAGGAAACACGCGAAGCGGGGCGCATCCGTGATGCCGCCGAAGCGACATTCGATACGGCGCAGCGCCGCATCAAACTGCGCTCGCTGATGACGGCGGCGGTGATCCTCCTGCTATTCGGTGCCGTCGTACTGATCCTGTGGGAAGGCGCGGTCGATGTTCAGGCCGGGCGCATGACCGGCGGGGCGATTGCCGCATTCGTGATTACGAGCGGGCTGGTTGCGGGCGCTTTCGGTTCGCTCACTGAAGTCTACGGCGATCTGCTGCGTGGTGCCGGTGCTGCGGCGCGCCTTGGCGAACTGCTTCAGGAACAGCCGGTCATTGCCGCGCCCGCCAATCCTGTCGCGCTCCCTGAACCGGCGCAGGGTCGTGTTTCATTCGACAATGTCGTGTTCAAATATCCGACGCGGCAGGACGTCAGCGCGCTTGGCGGCTTTACGCTCCACATCGAACCCGGCGAAACAGTCGCCGTGGTCGGCCCCTCGGGCGCGGGTAAGACAACGCTGTTCCAGCTCATTCAGCGTTTCTATGATCCGACATCAGGGACGGTCAGTATCGACGGTGTCGCGCTGCCCACGACTGACCCGAAATGGGTGCGCCAGCGCATTGCGATGGTGCCGCAGGAAACCGTGATTTTTGCGGCTTCGGCGCGCGACAATCTGCGCTATGGCCATTGGGAAAGCAGCGACGACGCGTTGTGGGCAGCCGCCGACGCGGCCAATGCCTCCGAATTCCTGCGCAAGCTTCCCGATGGTCTCGACACGTTCATGGGCGAAAGCGGCGCACGCCTTTCGGGCGGTCAGCGCCAGCGCATGGCAATTGCGCGCGCGATCCTGCGTGACGCGCCGATCCTGCTGCTCGACGAAGCCACGTCCGCGCTCGATGCCGAGTCCGAACGGCTGGTGCAGGACGCGCTCGAACGGCTGATGGCAAACCGCACGACGATCGTCATCGCGCACCGGCTGGCGACGGTCCGCGCGGCCGATCGCATCATCGTGATGGAAGACGGGCGGATCGTCGAAGTAGGCACGCACGACAGCTTGAGCCGGTCGGGCGGCACCTATCAGCGTCTCGCGCGGCTTCAGTTCGAAGGTCTTGCTGCCTGACCCGTTGACAGCAACGCTGGCGTCCGTAACCTGGTGCCATGGACACCGACGACATCGCGCCACCGCCGCGCCCCGGCGATCCGATCGGGCTTCTCGCAAAGCTCGACCTCGACCCTTTTTCGGTTGCCGAGCTCGACGCCCGCATTGTCGCGCTCGAAGCTGAAATCGCTCGCACACGCAGGCATCGCGACAAGGCCGTTAATCACCGCGCAAGCGCCGACGCGCTATTTGGTCGTTAAAGCGAAAGTTTAGATGGACGTTCTTGATTGATACCACCGGGCTCCCGACATTGTGTTTGACCAGAGGCCGCGCCCGCAGGCTTCGCATTAGGATTAAGACATGCCTTCCTTCGCCCGTGAACTCGAAACCACTCTTCACAATGCGCTCGCTGCGGCGGCAACGCGCAAGCATGAATATGCAACGCTTGAACATCTCTTGCTCGCGCTGATCGACGACGAGCACGGCGCACAAGTCATGGTCGCCTGTGGTGTCGATACCGGCGAATTGAAAAACACGGTGACCAATTATCTCGACAACGAGCTCGAAGCGCTGCGCACCGAAGGGCAGACCGACCCGTCGCCGACGAGCGGATTTCAGCGCGTGGTCCAGCGCGCTATCCTGCACGTTCAATCTTCTGGCCGTGATGAAGTGACGGGCGCCAATGTGCTGGTCGCTCTGTTCAGCGAGCGCGAGAGCTATGCCGTTTACTTCCTGCAACAGCAGGACATGAGCCGCCTCGATGCCGTCAGCTTCATCAGCCATGGCGTCGGCAAAGGCGTGACTGCGCCCGAAGCCTCTGCGCCCAAAGGGGTCGACGATGAAAAGCCAGCCAAGGCCGAAGGCGGCAAGGGCAAGGGCGAATCCGCACTCAAGCAGTTCACGGTCGATCTCAATGAAAAGGCCAAATCGGGCAAAGTCGATCCGCTCATCGGGCGCGGCCCCGAAGTCGACCGCACGGTCCAGATTCTGTGCCGCCGATCGAAGAACAATCCGCTCTATGTCGGCGAACCCGGCGTCGGGAAAACCGCAATCGCCGAAGGGCTGGCGCGCAAGATTATCGAAGGCGACGTGCCCGAAGTGCTGCTTCCGGCGGTCATCTATTCGCTCGATATGGGCGCGCTGCTCGCGGGCACGCGCTATCGCGGCGATTTCGAAGAGCGGCTGAAAGCGGTCGTCAACGAACTCGAAAAGCTGCCGCATGCGATTCTGTTCATCGACGAAATTCACACGGTTATCGGCGCGGGTGCGACGTCGGGCGGCGCGATGGACGCGTCGAACCTGCTCAAGCCAGCGCTCAGTGGCGGGACGATCCGTTGCATCGGCTCGACGACCTACAAGGAATTCCGCAATCATTTCGAAAAGGATCGCGCGCTGCTGCGCCGGTTCCAGAAGATCGACGTTAACGAGCCGACGATCGAAGACACGATCAAGATTTTGGCCGGATTGCGCAGTGCGTTCGAAAGCCATCACAGCGTGAAATATACGCCCGATGCGATCAAATCAGCGGTCGAACTCAGCGCGCGTTATATCAACGATCGCAAGCTGCCCGATAAGGCCATCGACGTGATCGACGAAGTCGGCGCGATGCAAATGCTCGTCGCGCCGAACAAGCGCAAGAAAGTGATCACACCCAAAGAGATCGAGCAAGTCATTGCGACCATGGCGCGCATACCGCCCAAGTCGGTCAGCACGGACGATACGAAGTCGCTCGCCAGCCTCGAGACTGACCTGAAGCGCGTCGTGTTTGGTCAGAACGACGCGATCGAAAAGCTTGCCTCGGCCATCAAGCTCAGCCGTGCGGGCCTGCGCGATCCCGACAAACCGATCGGCAACTATCTGTTTACGGGGCCGACCGGCGTCGGCAAAACCGAAGTCGCGCGCCAGCTTGCCGCCATCATGGGAATTCCGCTGCAACGCTTCGACATGAGCGAATATATGGAGCGGCATTCGGTCAGCCGCCTGATCGGCGCACCCCCGGGCTATGTCGGCTTCGATCAGGGTGGCCTGCTCACCGATGCCATCGATCAGCAGCCGCATTCGGTGCTTCTGCTCGACGAAATCGAAAAAGCACATCCCGATCTGTTCAACATTCTGTTGCAGGTCATGGATCATGGCAAGCTCACCGATCAGCATGGCAAAGCGGTCGATTTCCGCAACGTGATCCTGATCATGACGACCAATGCCGGCGCGTCGGACATGGCGCGCGAGTCGCTGGGCTTCGGCAACAACAGCCGCGAGGGTGAGGACGAGGAAGCCGTGAAGAAGATGTTCACGCCCGAATTCCGCAATCGCCTCGATGCGATCGTGCCGTTCGGATACCTGCCGACCGAAGTCGTCTCGCGTGTTGTCGAAAAGTTCATTCTGCAACTCGAATTGCAGCTTGCCGACCGCGACGTGCACATCAAGCTCGACGATGCGGCCAAGGATTGGCTGACGACGAAAGGCTATGACAAGCTTTATGGTGCACGGCCGATGGGCCGCCTCATTCAGGAAAAGATCAAGCAGCCGCTTGCCGAGGAATTGCTGTTCGGCAAACTCGTCCACGGCGGCGAAGTGATGGTCCACCTGAAGGAAACTGACGGCGTCAACGCACTGTCGTTCGAGATCACGCCTGCAGCGCCCAAGAAGGGCAAAAAGGGCGGCAAAGCGAAAGTGGTGGCGGGCGTTTAAGCGCCGCCGCCGCTGAGCAACATGATTGCTGCAATGATGATCAGCATGAACAGCACGCCAGCGCCGATCGCAGCGTAGATCGACGGGTTTGTCGCGAACGAAGCACGCGCTTGCTCGACGACGCGGTTAATCAGCTGCGGCCAAGTATAGCTCACGAAATCGCCCTGGCTCATCATATTGATGAGAACGCCATTGTCGTCGACCACTGGCAAATGGCGAAAGCGCTCGTTCGACATTTGCTGCAGCCATTCGATCAGATCATCGTCGCGCTTGGCCAGTTTCAGATCGGTTGTCATGATGTCACTGAGCTTGGTGACATTGGGGTCGCGCCCGTCGTTGAGCAAGCGGCGCATGAAATCGCGCTCGGTCACGATGCCCAGCGGCTTGTTCGCAGGGTCGACGACGACGACGGCCCCGTAATTCTTCTCGCTCATTGCTTTGACGGCCGTGATCACGAGATCGTCGGGCTTCAGCGTATAGACGGGGGCCTTGTTCTTGAATTCAAGCCGCTCTTCGATTTTCATATGCCACCACCTTTGATCGCCTGCGCGAGCCCAAGCTTAATGCAAAGCGGCACGAACGGCAAAGGCCAAAGATGCGACCAACGCCTTACTTCGCGTCGGGTGCTTTCATAGCGTCAGTTCCCGCCAGCCCCAGCAGCCCCGACAAGTCGGCCATTAACGTCGCGCGCGCCTTTTGCGCCTCGGGGCGCCATTCAGCTTCGAGCCGCAGCGACGGCACATATTTGCCATCGCCGCTTAGCTCGACTTGCCGACCCAGCTCGCCCGGCTTGGGCGCCCGCTCTCGCGCAGTGCCGTAGCGCAGGTTATGCGTGGTTTCTTCCATACCGTATCGGCACAGAAATTGAGCATCGCCCTGTTGATCGCGGACCGCCGCGGTTCTTTGCTCGATTGCCGTGGCGACGTAGATGGCCTGTTCACGCTCGTTGGGCGGGAGTTGCACGCCATAAGCAAGAAGATCACGACCCGCCGATATTATGCGAAGGCGGCGGTCCGCCGGGGCAGTGCGGTCGCCGCACCGAGTCCCATCGATCCCGGTTGTGCCGATAACATAAAGCAATGCCGCCACCGCCGTCTGCTTCAAGCCGTTTGCCCGCGGATCGGCGCTGCCCTCCGCCATCGACCATAGCAGGCGCGAATAGACGAAGGGAACAGCAGCGCTGCTCCCCGCCATCCAACGCATCTTTGCCCAGTCGAGCGCGGCGACGCTGTCTCGTGGTGACTGCGCGCGATCGAGCATCACGTCGGACAGCCGCTTGTAATCCTGTGCGGCGAGCGTTGCATCGAGCTTTGCGACGTGATCGGTAGGCGCTGGCGCGGCTGCAGCTGCAGCTGCGGCACTCAGTACAAACGAAAACATCATCGACATTCTTTCAACTCCTTCACCCCAGACTAACCCGCCCGCCTGCATGGCGCTCCAGCCGCCCACCGAGTTCGAGTTCGAGCAATACGGTAGCCACGACAGCCGGATGCAGGCCCGACTGGCGCACCAATTCATCGACCGCGACCGGCGTATACCCGAGCAATGCCGTCACCACCCCGCGCTCAGCATCGCTCGCATCCGCATCGACCGGCGGCCCGCGCCAGCGCTCGCTTCCCTGCTCGACCCGCGCCACCATGGGCCGGATCGTTTCCAGCACGTCACCGGCGTTCTGCACCAATGTCGCGCCATCACGGATGAGCGCGTTGCACCCCTGCGCGCGCGGGTCGAGCGGACTGCCGGGCACGGCCATAACTTCGCGCCCCGCTTCGTTGGCCAGCCGCGCGGTGATCAGCGATCCCGATTTCGGCGCGGCTTCGATGACGACCGTGCCCAAGGCCATCCCGGCGATGATGCGGTTGCGCGAAGGAAAATGCCGGGCGAGCGGTTCGCGCCCCGGCGGCTGTTCAGCAATCAAAATACCTTCCTGCGCGATCCGTTCCTGCAGTGCGGCATTTTCAGGCGGAAACGCAATGTCGATGCCACTGGCAATTACGCCTGCCGTTGCCGTATCGACCGATCCCTGATGCGCCGCTGTGTCGATCCCGCGCGCGAGGCCAGATATGATAATCGCGCCTTCACCCGCCAGATCGTGGGCTAGTCCGCGCGCAAAACGACAGGCCGCCGCACTGGCATTGCGCGCACCGACAATGGCAATCGCGGGCCGGTCCATCAGCCGCAAATTGCCGCGCACGATCAGTGCGGGCGGTGCTGTATCGAGTTCGGCGAGCAGCGGCGGATAAAGCCCTTCGCCCACAAACAGGTATCGCGCACCAAGCTTTTCGACGGCGCGCATTTCGGCCTCGACGTCGCGCGGATCGGCCAAACGCATTGCCCGCCCACCGCCGCGGGCCGCCAGATCAGGGATCGCATCGAGCGCCGCTCGGGCGCTGCCGAAGCGTGCCAGCAACTGGAAATAGGTAACGGGACCGATATTGGCCGATCGGATCAGGCACAACTTGTCGAAGGTATCAGCCACGTGGCTGGACTTTGGCGCCGACTTTCGGTTCCTCGCCACGACGCAGCCGCCCAAGATTAGCACGATGCTTCCACAGGACCATAAGCGCCAGCGCAACGAACAGCACTGCCGGTTGATAAAGCGCCAGCGCTATCGACGATATCGGCGCGGAGATTGCCGCCAGCATCCCGCCGACCGAGGAATAGCGAAACAGCGCCAGTGCCGCGAGCCACACGCCGGCAAAAATCAGTCCGACCTGCCACGACAGCGCAATTGTGATGCCAAGCATCGTCGCGACGCCCTTGCCGCCGCTGAAATTGAGCCAAACCGGATAACAATGCCCGAAAAAGGCGGCCAGCCCGGCCATTGGCCCCAGCCCCGGTTGAATCGCTTCGGCAATCAAGACCGCTGCGGCTCCCTTACCTCCGTCAAGCAGCAGCGTCGCTGCCGCCAGCCCCTTGCGCCCCGTCCGCAGAACATTGGTCGCACCGATATTCCCCGAGCC
>JANODH010000086.1:0-4668 GCA_031412595.1 Sphingomonas sp.
TGACATGAAACCGGCCTCGGCCTGCATCAGATAGTCGTAGCCCGGCCATGAGGCGCGCGGGCCCGTTCGGCCGTAAGCACTGGCATGGACGCAGACGATCGCCGGGTTTACTTTTCCGAGCGCGGCATAATCGAGGCCGAGTTTGGCGGGCAGATCGCCGCGTGCATTGTTCGTTACCGCATGCGCAGTTTTGACGAGGCGGTGAAGGATGCCGCGGCCTGCGTCGCTCCGGATGTCGAGTGTGATCGATTTCTTGTTGAGATTGAACGTCTGGTAAAACAGGCTGTCATCGTCGCCGAGGAAATAAGGCCCCGTGCCGCGCGCCGAGTCACCGCCATCCGGCGGCTCGATCTTGATGACTTCGGCACCCAGTTGCGCAAGAAACATCGTGCCATAGGGCCCCGCGCCATATTGTTCGGACGACAGGATGCGCGTGCCGGCAAGGGGGAGGGCTGCATTCAAACCTTGTTGGCTTTCAGCCATTGTTTGGCAACGATGATGCGCTGCATTTCGTTCGTGCCTTCGCCGATGCACATGAGCATTGAATCGCGGTAGAAGCGTTCGATTTCATATTCTTTCGAATAGGAATATCCGCCAAAGATGCGCATTGCGGTCTGGCTGTTTTCGACGGCAGCTTCGGACGCGAAATATTTGGCCATGCCGGCTTGCATGTCGCAGCGTTCGCCCTGGTCGTAGGCGCGGGCGGCATCGAAAGTCAGCAGGCGGGCGGCATGGGTGCGCGTAATCATTTCGCCGAGTTTCAGCTGGATGGCCTGATGCTCGGCTATCGGCTTGCCCATCGTGTGGCGCAGTTGCGCATATTCGCCTGCCAGCCTCAGCGCACCTTCGGCCACGCCCACCCCGCGCGCGGCAATATTGATGCGTCCGAGTTCGAGACCGTTGGTTGCCTGAAAAAATCCCTGTCCCTCGACGCCGCCGATCAGATTGTCGGCTGGAATGCGGTAATCGTCGAAAAACAATTCAGCCGTGTCGATCGCTTTATAGCCGAGCTTGCGGAAAGGCGGGCTGACAGTGACGCCGGGGCCCTTGGGTGCAATGAACAGGCTCATGCCTTTGTAACGCGGGTCCGCCGCCGGATCGGTCTTGACGAGCAGCGCAAGGCATGAACCGTTGATGCTGTTGGTGATCCAGCTTTTCGTGCCGTTGATCACATAATCGTCGCCATCGCGAACGGCAGTCGTGCGGATCGCTTGCAAATCGGTTCCGGCGCTCGGTTCAGTCAGCCCGAGGCCGCCGCGGATTTCCCCTGATGCGAATTTTGGCAGCCATTTGGCCTTTTGCGCCGGCGTGCCGAAGCGTTCGACCGCGCAGGCCATGATCAGGTGTGAATTGAAAATCCCGGTAATCGCCATCCAGTACGATGAGATGTTTGCGACGATCTTTGCATAAGTGACGCAAGGCAGGCCGAGGCCGCCATACTCCTGCCCGATGGTCGCGCCGAACAAGCCCATTTCGGCCATTTGCGCAACAAGCTCGGCCGGCCAGATGTCGTCATGATCGTGTTTCATGACCACCGGGCGCACTTCCTTTTGCACCCATTTGTCTATGCTGTCGAGGAATGCGCGTTCCTCGTCGGGGTCCATTGCGGGGCGATAAGTGTTGAGTGCCGTTGCCATGATTTATGTATCCATCGGGCCGAAGCCCTTTTTCCAGACGAGTATTTGCCGTTCGAATGTGCAGACGACAATGCCGTCCTGATTTTTGCCGATGGTTTTGACCGTGACGATCCCTTGTTCGGGGCGCGACTTGCTTTCGCGTTTCGTCATCACTTCGGACTCGGCATAAAGCGTGTCGCCGGGAAACAGCGGCGCGGTCAGGCGAATGTCGGACCAGCCGAGATTGGCGACGGCTTTCTGGCTGACATCGGACACACTCATGCCGACCATCAGTGCGACCGTGAGCGGCGAACAGATCAGCGGCCGCCCAAATTCGGTTTTCGCGGCAAAGTTGTAATCGAAATGCACCGGATGCGTGTTCATCGTCAGCAGCGTGAAGCTGATATTGTCATGGTCGGTGATCGTGCGGCCGGGGCGGTGCTGATAAATGTCGCCTTCGACGAATTCCTCATAATAGCGCCCGTAATTCTCGCGAAACACGCGCGGCGCGACTTCGATGACACCATCACGCATTGCTCTTTTCTCCCTGCGCCAGAATGCGCCGATAGCGCGCCATGACCGGCGCTTCGAGCATTTTGCCGTTGAAGCGAACAGCCGATTCACCCGCCGCTGCGTAGGCGGCTTCAGCCTCATGTGCTTCGGCGATTTCGGCGGCTGTCGGGCGCATCGCTTGATGCACGACGGCAATATGCTTGGGGTGAACAACCGACTTTGCCGAAAAACCCATTGCTTTCACGCGGCCCATTTCAGCGGCAAGACCATCGAGGTTGTCGAGATCGAGCCAAGGGGCATCGATCGACGCGACGCGTGCGGCGGCACATGCGATGACGACGGTGCTGCGCGCCGCGAACAACGCATCCCACGACATCGCAACGCTCAGTTCACCGGCAAAGTCTGCGCCGCCCAGCATGACGCCGCTGATGCCAGGGGCTGCCGCAATTGCGTGTGCGACGCCTAGCCCTCTGACGGTTTCGATCAGCGGAAGAAGCCCGACTTCGGGGCCAACTACGGCATAGGCGATTTCGATTTCGGCGGGGGATTCGACCATCGGGATCATGATGTAGGGCACTTGCGCGGCGGACAAAGCAAGCAAGTCGGCCAGCCCCTGCTTCGTTCGCAAGCCATTGATGCGGATGCCGAGGCGGGGGTCACCAAGCGCAGCCATCGCCGCGTCGCGGGCGATATCCTTATCGGCAGGCCCGACCGCGTCTTCAAGGTCGATGACAACAAGATCGGCACTGCTTGCCAGTGCCTTTTCGAACCGCTCGGGACGATTGCCCGGCACGAAAAGCAGGCTCTGGAAATTCTCCGGTGCGCTCACGTTACGCCCATCTGCCACAGGAAAAATGCAAATTCTTCCGCTGTCTCACGCAGCGATTCGAACCGCCCCGATTTGCCGCCATGCCCTGCGCCCATATTGGTCTTGAGCAACAGGATGTTGTCGTCGGTCTTCAACGCGCGCAGCCGCGCTGTCCATTTCGTCGGTTCCCAATATGTGACGCGCGGATCGTTCAAACCGCTGGTAATCAGCATCGGCGGGTAGTTTTGCGCGGTGACATTGTCATAGGGGCTGTAGCTGCGGATCAAGTCGAAGGCTGCTTTATCGGTGATCGGATTGCCCCATTCGGGCCATTCGCCCGGCGTCAGCGGGAGCGTGTCGTCAAGCATGGTGTTGAGCACGTCGACAAAGGGAACATGCGCGGCAATCGCGCCCCAGAGTTCGGGATTAGTGTTGACGACAACACCCATAAGTTCGCCGCCTGCCGAGCCGCCCGCCGCGCAGATTTTGCCTTTCGAGGTGTACCCCGCGTCGATCAGGCCTTTGGCGACATCGACGAAATCGTTGAAGGCGTTCCAGCGCTTTTCGAGCTTCCCGTCGAGTTGCCAGCGCTGCCCCAAATCGTCGCCGCCGCGGATATGCGCGATCGCAAAAGCAAAGCCACGGTCGAGCAGCGACAAGCGCCCGGTTGAAAAGCCGGGTGGGATCGCAATGCCGTAAGCGCCATAGCCGTAGAGATAAAGCGGGTTACTGCCATCTTTGCTAAAATCGGCCGGGTAGACGATCGAGACCGGAATTTCGGTGCCGTCGCGCGCTGGAATCATCAGGCGTTCGGTCGCATATTTCGCCGGATCGTAACCGCTCGGTATTTCGAGTGTTTTCAATATGGCGCGCGCGCCCGTCGCAACGTCATAATCCTCGATCAAGGACGGCGTGACCATCGATTCATACGACAGCCGCAGCGTGGTGACGGCATATTCGGGGTTTTCGTCGAGGCCAGCGGTATAGCTGCTTTCGGGGAAAGCGATGCGCTTCACATCGCTGCCATCGAATTGATGAATTTCGACCTGATCGAGACCGTTCTCGCGGCCCTCGACCACGAAGAAATCAGCGAAAATGCTGACATCGGTCAGGTAAAAGTCGGCGCGCGGGGAAATGCGCTCGGCCCATTCACCCGGCGCGTCGATCGATGCGGTGCACAGCCGGAAATTGGTATCGGTATCGTTGGTGACGATGAACAATGTGTCGTCATGCGTCTCAACGTCATATTCGACACCGGCCTGGCGGGCGCGGACAAGCACGGGCGTAGCGAGCGGATCGCTGGCCGCGATCAGGCGCACTTCAGACGTCGTGTTGTCGCCTGCTGCAACGACAATCCACTTGCGGTCGTGCGTCGTGCCGACGCCGCATTGAAAGCCTGGATCGGCTTCGTGATAGATTACGATATCATCGGCAACGGCGGTGCCCAAGCGGTGCGCCTGGATCGTGTCGATGCGCCAGTTTTCGTTGACCAGACCGTAAAACAGATGCGTATTGTCGGCACTGAACGTGATCGCGCCAAGTGTGCCCTCGATTATGTCGGACAATTCCGTGCCCGATTTCAGATCCTTGAAGTAAACGGTGTACCGTTCGCCACCATTGTCATCGACCGAATAAGCCATGAAGCGGCCGTCCTCGCTCAACGTCAGTGCACCGAGGCGAAAATATTCCTTGCCGGCCGCGAGCGCCGGCTCGTCGAGGATCAATTCGTCG
>JANODH010000087.1:0-3241 GCA_031412595.1 Sphingomonas sp.
TCGATCGGAGACGCCCCGCGCATTTTGCGTAATTGTCACGACATCGTCGAGACTGGCAAGACACGCATCTGCAAAAGTGTCCTTAGATCCCTAAAACTTTGCTTGAAATTGCAGGCCGATTTCGCGCCCGCGCGAAACAACGCCGCGCTGCTCCCCGATCGTAAGTGGAACACTTGTGCCACCCGTGCGATCAGCGGCGTAGAGCAGGTAATATTTGTTGGTCAGATTGCGACCAACGAGCCGTATCGCATATCGGTCTTCAGGTGCGGTCAGCGAAAGACTGGCATTGAAGCGGAAAAACGACTTTTGAAACGTCGACGGCGCCATTGTTTCGGCGGCGAAATACCCACCGCTGTAAAATGTGTCGCCGGTCAGTTCGAGGCGATGGTCGTTTACCGGTGCTCCGATCGTGAAGCCGGCGTTCCCGGCCCAATCAGGCGATCGCGCTGGCGCTCTGCCGGTGTAGTCCTGCTGCAAGGTTAGCGCGGTCGCGTTCACGAAGGTGCAAGGCGCGGGTGGCGTCGCCGTTGCGCGCACGGTTCCGGTTGGAAAGCTATAGCCGAAACATTGGCCGACGAATTTTTCGAAGCGTGCGTTGACATAGGCAATGGCACCGCGAAGGCTCAGCGCACTCGATACACGGTAGTTGCCGTCGATTTCGAAGCCGCGTTGACGAACCGAACTGGCATTATTGATTGTGAAGGCAAATCGTACCGGGTCGAAGGTGTTCACTTGCAGGTTGCTGAAATTATACGAAAAAGCAGCGGCGTTGACACGAAGACGGCTGTTGAAGAAAACGCCCTTGGCGCCGATTTCAAAGCCACGCGCTTTTTCGGCATCGAAGTCGGCATCGCCGATGCGCGTTGTCAAAAGCAATGGACTCGTCAGTCCGAACCCACCCGATTTATATCCCGTTTTATAGGCGAGGTAGATGGTCTGCAGCGGTGTCGGGCGATAGGTTAGCGTGACTTCGGGCGACACATTGTCGTCGCGATAGTTGCCGGTGAGAAACCCCGGCTTTGTTTCGCCGGGAAATAGCGTGGTCAGCGTATTGAAATTCCCGATCCCATATAGATTCTGCTTGCTGAATTTCTTGGTCTCACGCGTAAAGCGCAGGCCCCCGGCGAGTTCGAGCGTATCTGTGATGTCGAACAGAGCCTGCCCGAATACCGACGCCGTCGTTCCGCGCTGCGAATTCTTATCCTCGTACGAAACGTAGCGATTGGCCGCCAGAACATAGTTGGAATCGACCAGTTTCACGTCGTTTGCATCATCGAGATCGGTCCGCTGGTAAAATGCACCGAGCATGAAATTGAATGCACCATCGAAATCCGACGTCAGGCGCAGTTCCTGGCTGAACGACTTGTTTTCCTGCACATCGCTGAACGCCACCTGGCTCAAGCTGGTCTGGTCAAGGCCACTGAAAAACACATATTTGGTCGCGTTATAACCGGTGATCGACGAGAGGGTCAGATCCCCCAACGTCCAGTCGAGGTCGAGTGCTCCCGTGTAGACGGTAAACTTTCCATAAGGCGTTCCATCCGGCGTACCGAGGCGAAACGTCTTCGAAATGACAGGCGGCAAATCGCCAACCGTCGTCCGGTTATCGGGGATACAATCGGCCGCTGGATCGACGGCGCCGAATGACCGCGGGTTCGGCCCGCCCGAACATGGACCGATATTCTGCGTGGCAACGCCCGGACCATCATCGTCGGACTTTGCATAGAAAAGTTTCAGCCGCGCCTTCAGATTCGGCGCGAGGTCACCCCTGAATGTCACGCGCGCCAGAAACTCGCGATCACCCGGGCGCGTGTCTTTCGTGCCCGGCAGCAAGCTCGCTTCGATCGGCGCACCTGTCAGCGGGCGATAGAATGGATTGGCGATGGGTTGGGCAGTATTGCGGAGCCAGCCATCGAGATTCCGGTAGCGAAGCGCGACGCGAACACCGGCATTCTCGCCCAGAGGCACCGATGCCGCACCTTCCAGCGTATATTCGTCGCCGACGAATTCATACCCTGCCTTCAACGTTACTTCGAAATCACGCCCCGGATCGGCTGTCTTGATCGAGATCACGCCAGCGGGGCTGTTTTTCCCGAAAAAAAGCGCTTGCGGTCCTTTGAGGACTTCGACTTGCTG
Organism: Sphingomonas sp.; assembly: GCA_031412595.1. GTDB lineage: Bacteria > Pseudomonadota > Alphaproteobacteria > Sphingomonadales > Sphingomonadaceae > Sphingomonas_O. The sequence goes on from JANODH010000087.1 coordinate 2,137, forward strand.
CAGGTCGAAAAACCCGAGTTGCGCAATCCGTCCGTCACTGGTCTGTACGCCATCGATGGCGACCGATACCGCTTGTTCGAACCCCGTCTGGTTCGCTGGCGAACTGATCCCGCGGATCGCAAGCGAACCGCCGCCATTCGATTTATATGTCCCGATCACGACAGTGGGCGTGAGTTCGCCGATCCGGCTCAGATCGGTTGCATTGTTCCGGCTGAGGTCCTGCGTCGTCAGCACCGACACGACCACCGGCACGCCGACAAGCGTTTCTTCACGGCGACGCGCCGTCACAAGGATTTCAGTGGGCTCGCCGGCTGTTTCTACTGTGGGTGCGTTTGTCTGTGCAAGCGCTGCGCCACCGGGCGTCAACAAAGTGACAAGCGTTGCCGCAACGGAATAGCGCTGAACTGGGAAGCGCGCCATATGGCTCTCCTATTTGAATCAACGTGTTGATTTGGCTTCTGGTCGAGCCTTGATCACGGCGTAAACACAGCACATTAGCCTGTCAACATCTCTGTTGACGAAAGACGTCCCTTGCCTTGTCGGCCATGCGCCTCTGGGCAATTTCTCCGTCAAAGCAGATCCACGGTCTCGCGCATTTTGGGGTCTGCAATATTTGCGATCAACAACGCTCGTTCTTTAAACGTGGTCCCTCGAATGTCGGCACTGCCGTATTCCGTCACGATCACGTCAACATCGTTTTGTGCCGAGGTTACATGGCCACAGGTGATGCGAGGGACGATGCGGCTGATTGTGCCCCGGTCGTTCGACGATGGCAGGGCGACGATTGCCAAGCCACCTGGCGACTGGCGTGCCGCTCGAAAATAATCCGGTTGACCACCGACGGCACCAACATAACGCTCACCAACAAACTCGGCGTTTACCTGCCCGTACACATCAACCTCGATACCTGAATTGATTGATAGGAACGGGGATCCCGGGATCGGTATGGCAATCTGAGCCGGCAATGCGAATTCTATCGGCCCGCACTCGGATACGCTGGCATATAAGCTGAGGTTTCCAACGGCGAGCGAAGCGAGGCTACCACAATCGGCCGCTGTATCGACTGCCCCTGCACTCACAAGTTCGGGAAACCAGTTCCCGATCA
>JANODH010000088.1:0-15386 GCA_031412595.1 Sphingomonas sp.
CGTGCGCGTCCGAGCGACAAAATCATTTGCCGTTTTCAGATATTCGGCGCGCGCTGCATCATCATACGGCTTGGGTGGAAAAAGTCGCGTGCGCTCGGCATAGAAAGCACTGCGATCCTTGAACCCTGCCTTTTTCGCCAGCGCATCCTGTTCGGCTTCGATCCGGGCAACTTCGGCACGCCCCGTCGCATGGATTTGTTCGGCCGTAAGATCAGTCGTGGTGTTGAGCTTCAATTCACTGGCATAATAAGCGAGGCCACCCGGCAGCGAGACCGCGCCGACACGCCCACTCGGCGCTGTCGGCAATTCCGATTTTGCCCAGGCCGTCACGCGATCATAAGCGGGTTTGAGGGCAGCGATGGCCATGCGCGCCTCGACCAATTGTGCATCGGCGTCGGCTCGCGACAGTTTCCCGCCCGCAACCAGTGCTTCGGTCTTGGCCTTGATATCTGCCCATAGCGCCGTGTCGGGACCCGGGCCAAAAGGCGCGCCCGTTGTCAGCGTTGCACTGCCCGTAATGATCGTTTCGATCTGGAATCTTGGTGCCCGGACCCCGGCCGCGCTACTGGCTTTGCTGCGCGCTATCGCCACATCGAGAACATCCGGCATAGCGCGCAACCGCGCAATATAATTCTTCAGATCGGTCGCGTCGTTCACGCTGTGCGTGTTGACCAGGAAATCGGGCAACTGGCTGTGCGCCGAATAGAGGCGCGAATAAAACGGCGGACGGTAAACGCGATTGGCATGCGTCGTGGCCGCGCGCTCGCCCTCGAGTGCCCAGATATCGTAATTGACTTGCGCTTCGGGCGACAGCTTTGCGCGGTCGAACTGTGATTTCATCTTGGCGACGCTGGCTTGACGCCACTTCAATTGCTCATCGGCGGCTTTGTCGCTGATGTCGTTCCAGCGGTTGGCACCCTCCTTGAGACCGAGGCGCGTCGCGAGTTGCGGCTGCATTTTAACGAGCTCGGCAAATTCCCGGTCGAGAAAGATCGTCAGCCGCGAATCTTCGCTCGACTGCACTGCGCTTGCACTGGGCGCCTGAGCAGCCGCAATGGCCAGGGGAAGAGCAAGTGCCGATAGTGTGGCGGCAAAAGTGGCGGCGCGAAACATGTTCATGAAGCAATCCTTGTAGGTTTCGGCAAACCTAGGCAGTTCGTTTGCCGAGGTGAAGCGTTTTGGTGCGCGACTTTGAAAATCGGCGGACATGAAAGTCGGCAGATCGAGGACGATCCTAGCGCGACCGAACCGTCCGAAAGTCCTTTGGAGCGATCGCAAAGCGGGACAGCTTGTCATAGAAAGTCTTGCGCGGAAGTCGCAGCTCTTCGATCGTTGCGGCAACGTCGCCCCCGTGCCGGTCAAGTGCACTGCGGATCGTGTCTGCCTCGAACGCTGCGACACGATCTTTCAAACCGAAAGCACTGGCTTCCGACCCAAAGGTCACTGCAGCTTGAGCCGGGTCGCCCAGACCTGCCGCGACATTGGCGGCAAAGCTGCGCAACTCGCGCACATTCCCGGGCCAGTCATGATCGTGCAGTCGGCGCCAAACGGCGGGTGACAGGATTGGCTGATCGCGGTTGAGCGCCGTCGACGCCTGCAAGAGGAACGTGCGAAAAAGCGTCACGACGTCCCCGCGACGGGCCCGTAGCGGCGGCACTACCAGTTCAAATCCGCTGAGCCGGAAATAGAGCGAGCGATCGAAACGACCCTCGGCAATTTGGGCAATCAGGTCGCTGGATGTTGCCGAAATTGTCCTGAAACTGCTGGTCTGCGGAATATTTCCGCCCATCGGCAAAACAGATCCTTGTTCAAGCGCATGTTGAAGCCGCGCTTGCAATCCGCGCGCAAGACCTTCGACACGATCCAGAAACAGCGTGCTGCCGTCTGCCATGACAAGCTGACCGGTCCGCGGAAATTGTGCCCCCGGATACGCCCCGCTGACATGTCCGAAAAGCAAACTTTCGGCATGCACGATCGGTAGTGCGTCGCAATCGACTGTCATCATCGCTTTGCGCGAACGCGGGCTGCGACGGTGGAGCGCTGATGCAATCAGATTTTTGCCAACACCGCTTTCGCCAGTGATCAACACGTCGACATCTGCTTGTGCTAATTGGGCAACGACATCACGCAGCCGCGCGATTTCGGGCGATTCCCCCATGATGGATCCATCCGACGGCAGTACCGTCTGTTCCCGAAGGCTCCTGTTTTCGAGAACAAGCGCCCGTTTCTCGATTGCCCGACGTACTGTTGCAACCATGGCATCGACATTGAATGGCTTGGACAAAAAGTCGTAAGCGCCGCGCCGGACAAGATCGACGGCCGTCTCGATATCGCCGTGACCTGACATCATGATGACCGGAAGCTCGGGGTCGCGCTGCAGCAAGCGATTGAACAAGCCGACACCATCCAAGCCTGGCATTCGGAGGTCGGAAATGACGACGCCCAGAAAATTTGCATCGATGTGGGCCAGCGCGCTTTCGCCATTGTCGAATTCGATTGCGTGCAACTGTTCGATCGCAAGCGTTTGCCGCAGCGCCGAGCGGATGTCTGGTTCATCATCGACGATCGCGATCGTCATCCCATCGGCAAATGTCATGGCGCAACCTGCAAACGCATTACAAATGTTGTGCCGGTCGTCGTCGGGGCAAGGATCAGTTCGCCACCAAAGTCGGCGATAATGTCGCGACAGATGACCAAGCCGAGGCCAAGGCCGTGATCCTTTGTCGTCGTAAACGGTTGAAACAGACGCTCGCGTACATCCGCTGCAATGCCGGGCCCATTGTCCCGGATCGAAATCCTGGCCGTTGATCCGACCACACTGATCAAGATATCGATCCGACCGGCGTTGCTCATCGCATCGAGCGCGTTCTGGATGAGATTGACGAAAACCTGTTCGAGCCTGCCCTGATCCCCGATCACCGCCACATCGACCGGATCAACATGCAAAGCAGTTTCAGTCGTCCGAATGCGATCTCCCAAAAGCAACCGTGTCCCGTCGAGTACGGCAGCCAGCGAAACCTTTCCGACACGGCCATCAGCGCGGCGCGCAAACAAACGCAGTTCGGCGGTGATCGCTCCCATCCGCGCCGTGAGCGTACGAATATCTTGCACGGCATCAGCCGCTTCCGCCACTCGGCCCGCTCCGATCAGCTTGACCGCATTTTGTGCTCGAATGCCGATTGCCGTCAGCGGCTGGTTGATCTCGTGACCAATGCCGGCCGCCATCTGGCCAAGGCTCGATAGCTTGTTTGCCTGAACCAGCCGGTCTTTCAGGTCAGCAATCCGGCCCGCACTTTCGCGTTGCTCGCCCGCAATGATGGCGCGCCGGCGCAGGGCGTAGAAAACGGCAAGCCCTGCAACGATGCCGAAAAACACTGTTACAAGAAGCCGGCCTGACGTCCGTGCCGCGCCAATGGCTTCGCGAAGCGGCGCGAGCACATAAAGTGACATGCCGTTAGGCAGCGTTTCCTTTGCACTCATGAATTCGGCATTTCCGTCAAATGCTGCCGCGCTGCCGATCACCGATTTGTCGGCAAAAGCAGCGTTTGGCACCAAAGGCGCATTTCCGAATTCGACTTGGGCGCTGAACATGCGCTGCTCGCTGTCGTCGAGGCGGCGAATGGTTTGAAATCGCCACGCCGGAATGCTGCTGACGAGGATTACCCCTTGCGCACTGGCGACAAACGCCGTTCCGGCTGACGTGGCCCATTCGCGCTCTAAGCGATCGAAACGAATTTTTACGACCACGACGCCGTCGATGCCTGCCGATGTACGTACCCGGCGCGCCACGAAAAGCCCCGGAATGCGGCTGCGCGTACCCAAGGCATATTGTTCCCATTCGCCGCGCTTGATCGCTTGCTTGAAATAGGCACGAAACCCGTAATTCTCGTTCAGAAAGCTGTCGGGCTGACGCCAGTTGCTCGAAGCGATCGTCATCCCTCGTTCGTCGAGCAAGTATATCACTGATGCATCAAGCGCTGTCGTCAGAGCCGCAAGTCGTTCGTTCAGGCGGGTGGCAGCCGACGCCGTCTGGGTGTCCAGCAATTGCGCGACATCGGGGTCCGCTGACAATGTCGTTGCGAGCAACCGAAATTTATCGACCTGTCGCTGATAACTGGAGCTGGTTAACCGAGCGAGACTGGCAAGACGGACTTGCTCCTCACTCAGGGCCCGGCGCGCTGCCACATGATCGGAAAGAGCAACCGCGCCAACAAACGCTGCGAAAGCCAAAAGCCCCACGAGCGCACGACGCCGATGACGGGCTAATTGGTGCATTGCTGTGTCATCAAATTCACACCTGGCGGAAATCCGCACACGATGCCAGCATTTGTGTGATTAGTCGCACTTTACATAAAGCTGTTTTTTCAATTCTTTTGTTATTTCAATTATATAACGAATTGGAGTTGGCCCTCGCCTTGTTACGGATGTTGCACGAAATACGGGGTGAACGAGCCCGGGTCGCAGCCGCGCCGTGAGACGAGGAAAATGGGGATAGCGCAGGCACCGACAACGGGCGGCAAAACGCCGATCTATGCACAGCTCTATGTGCAGGTGCTTGTCGCGATCTCGCTTGGGGTGACGCTCGGCTTTGTTGCGCCTGACCTCGGCGTCGCCATGCAACCATTGGGCGATGGCTTTATCAAACTTGTCAAAATGATCATTGCGCCCGTGATTTTCCTGACGATCGCGACGGGTATTGCTGGCATGGGGCAGCTCGGCGCTGTCGGGCGGGTTGCGGGCAAGGCTTTTGCTTATTTCCTGTCGGTATCGACGCTCGCCCTGATTGTTGGTCTCATCGTTGCCAATGTCGTCCAGCCCGGATCAGGGCTCAACATCGACCCCGCGACGCTCGATACAGGCACCGTCCAAACCTATGCCGACAAAGCGAAGGAAGCAACGATCGTTGCGTTCCTGCTCGACATAATTCCAACGACGTTTGCGTCTGCGCTGACAAGCGGGTCAATTTTACAGGTTCTGCTGGTCGCTGTCCTGTTCGGTATCGCGATGGCGATGGTCGGCGAGCCCGCTGCGCCGGTGGTGCGCGGTCTTGAAACGGTCAGCATTATCGTCTTCCGGATGGTCGCGATTGTCATGCGTGCAGCGCCCATTGGCGCTTTTGGCGCGATGGCGTTTACGATCGGCAAATTCGGCATCGGCACGCTGGTTTCGCTCGGTTCGCTGGTCGCGACATTTTATGTGACGTCGCTGCTGTTCGTGCTCATCATCCTCGGTGCGATTGCCCGACTGAACGGGTTCTCGGTCGTCGCGCTCGCGCGTTACCTGAAAGCCGAACTTCTGCTCGTGCTCGGGACGTCGTCTTCGGAAGCAGCCCTGCCGTCGCTCATCGACAAGATGGAGCGCGCGGGCTGCGCGAAATCGGTCGTCGGATTGGTCGTTCCGACCGGCTATTCGTTCAATCTCGACGGCACCAATATCTACATGACGCTGGCGGCGCTGTTCATTGCCCAGGCAACGGGTATCGACCTCACGCTTGGCGAGCAGCTCGCGTTGCTTCTTGTCGCCATGATCAGTTCAAAAGGCGCAGCCGGCGTGACCGGTGCCGGCTTCATCACATTGGCTGCAACATTGTCGATCGTGCCATCGATCCCGCTTGCCGGACTCGCACTCATTCTCGGGATCGACCGTTTCATGAGCGAATGCCGGGCGCTGACCAATTTCATGGGCAACGCCGTTGCGACGATCGTGGTCGCGCGGTGGGAAAATGCGCTCGACATCGACCAGCTTCGTACGGCGCTTGCCGCGCGCGGCAATGCTGAGGACGCTGCAATTGTCGCACCTGCCGAACGCGATACCGACTGAATTCCAGACTGACATAATGAAAAAATGAAGAGGAAAACGAGGATGATCATGAACCGCAAGATTTGGACTGGCTCGACTGCAATCATGCTTTGTCTCGCCGCGCCAACGTTCGCACAGGACGCGCAGGAAACCACGCCCGATGCGGAAATTACTGTCATCGGATCCCGCGGTAAGGCTCGCACTGATGTCGACCGCCCGGTACCTGTCGACGTCGTCAGCGCCCAGGAACTTACTGCGACGGGCCAGACTGATCTCGGCCAGCAAATCCAGTTCACGTCGCCGTCGTTCAATTCGGCCAAATATGGCATCAATGGCGCGACCAATTTCGCTGATCCTGCCTCGTTGCGCGGGCTTGCGCCCGATCAAGTCCTGCTGCTGATCAATGGTCGGCGGCGGCACCAGTTTTCAGCGCTGAACCTGAACGTATCGCCGGGTCTCGGCACGGTCGTTTCCGATCTGAACAGCATCCCCACAGCTGCTGTCGGGCGGATCGAAGTCCTGCGCGATGGCGCAGCCGCGCAATATGGTTCGGATGCCATCGCCGGCATCGTCAATCTCGTCCTCAAAAACGACGACGAAGGCGGCTCAGTCGGGCTGACAACGGGCATCAATAAAGAAGGCGATGGCTTCACGGTCAAGGCTTCAATCAATCAGGGCTTCAAAATCGGATCTGACGGTGGCTTCCTGAATTACACGCTCGAATATTTCGGCACCGATGGCTCCAATCGGTCGGACACGTATGACGGCGCGATTTATCCCGCGACTCCGGCCAATTATGCCACGACCGGGCCGACTCCCGATTTCCCCTATACCACGGCCAACCCGCGTGCCGATCGCGGCATCTATCCGCAGGGACCGTTCGTGATCGGCAATTATGGTTCGAATCGGAATCGCACCTATCAGGCCTTCGTCAATACCGAAGCGCCGCTCAGCGATACAGTGAAGGCCTTCTTGTTCGGCGGTTATTCGCGCAAGGATATTCAGGCATTCGGCTTCTTCCGCGCGCCGGCCACGCGGGCCAACGCCGTCCTGTCGATTTTCCCCGATGGTTATGTGCCGATCCTGCCCGGTCGATCGATCGACTATTCGTGGAACAGCGGCCTGAAAGCCGATCTGAGCGGATGGAATCTCGAACTCGGCTATGGTTTTGGGCGCAATTATCTCGATCAATTTGCGCTGAACACAGTCAACGCATCGCTCGGCAGCGCAAGTCCGACTGACTTTTACGTCGGGCGCACACAGTTCAGCCAGCAGGTGGTCGAACTCACAGGCTCCAAAAACCTTGGCACATTCGGCGGCATCAATTCGCTCAATCTCGCCATGGGCGTCCAATGGCGGCGCGACAATTTTTCGGTCAGCCGCGGCGATGTCGCATCCTATGTCGTGGGCCCACTTGCGCTTTCGGGTCGAACGGCGGGCTCCAACGGCCGCCCGGGCTATGCACCGTCCGACGAAAACAACTTGAGCCGCCGCAACATTGCGGCGTTCATCGACATCGAAGCCGATATTTCCGATGCGTTCCTGGTCACGACCGCCCTGCGCTATGAAAACTACAGCGACTTCGGCGGCAACTTGTCGGGCAAGCTTGCGGCACGCCTGAAACTGACGGACTCGATTGCCGTTCGCGGCTCTTACAACCGCGGCTTCCGCGCCCCGTCGCTCGCGCAGATCGGCAACCGCGTGAATACGTCGACCGTGCAAAACAACGCGATCCTGCTCACACAGCAAATCGCCAGCAGCGACCCGCGTCTCGCCACGCTTGGCATCGTCGATCCGAAAGCCGAGATTTCGGACAATTTCAGTGCAGGCATCACCGGCGAACTCGGCGCGTTCACCTTCACCGCTGACGCTTTCCAGATCAACATCAAGGACCGGATTGCGATTACCGACGGCATATTGACGGCCAATTTCCCTGCTGTTTCTGCGCTGTTTCCGGGTGTTCGCGAAATCCGCTTCTTCACCAATCAGATCGATACCCGCACCCGCGGTATTGATGTCGTGGCGACTTACAAGCTCGATGTCGGGCCGGGCGCACTCAAGTTGACATTGGCTGGCACGCATGCCGAAACCAAAGTGCTCCGTCAGCGCGCAACGCCATCGCAAATCGTCGCCGGCGCATCGGCGGCAAACCAGACGCTGGCACTGGTCGGGCTGACGGCGGTCGAATTAATCGAAGTCGCACAACCACGAACGAAGATATTGTTTTCAACGAACTTCGACACGGGCGGGCTGACGCTCGGCGGGCGCGCGACCTATTTCGGCAGCGTCAAAGCGTTCAGCACAGGCCTCAATGCCGCCGACAAAAACGTGGCCTGCAATGCAGCCAATCGTTGCGTCCAGACATTTACGGCCAAAACCATTTTCGATGCCAACGCGACTTATGCCTTCAACGAACGATTCTCGTTGACAGTGGGTGCCAACAACCTGTTCGATACCTACCCAGACAAATGGAAAAACCGTCGTGACGGCGCGACCGGCGAAGCAGCATCCTATTCGAACGGACAAACGCCCTATACCCGCAATGCCAATCAGTTCGGGTTCAACGGGTCCTATTATTATCTCACTGCCAACGTAAATTTCTAACGCGCGCGCTGGACGAACCGTCGAGCTGAACATATAAAGAACATATGCCTCAGTTCGATGTTCGTCAAAAACTTGAAATCCTTGCCGATGCGGCAAAATACGACGCCTCATGCGCATCGTCGGGCACGACCAAACGCAACTCGAAAGACGGCAAGGGGCTGGGATCGACCGAAGGCATGGGCATTTGCCATGCTTATGCGCCCGACGGTCGCTGCATCAGCTTGCTCAAGATCCTGCTGACCAACAGCTGCATTTTCGATTGCCATTATTGCATCAACCGCAAGTCATCGAACGTCCGCCGCGCGCGCTTCACGGCAAAGGAAGTCGTCGATCTGACGATCTCGTTCTACAAGCGCAATTATATCGAGGGCCTGTTCCTCTCGTCCGGAATCATCGGCAGCTCGAACTACACGATGGAGCAGTTGGTCGAAGTCGCGCGGTCACTGCGCGAAGATCATTATTTTCGCGGCTATATTCACCTGAAAACGATCCCCGATGCCGATCCCGAACTGGTTGCCGCAGCCGGGCGGCATGCCGACCGTGTTTCGATCAATGTCGAGCTGCCGACAACGCCCGGTCTAAAACGCCTCGCGCCCGAGAAATCGGCCGAACGCATTGCCGGGGCGATGAGCGAGATGAAAGCGTCGATCATTGATGCGCGCGATGCATCCAAACATTATAAGTCGGCACCGCGCTATGCGCCTGCAGGTCAATCGACGCAGATGATTGTCGGTGCCGACGCCGCAACCGACAGCGATATCGTTTTGCGCGCAAGTGGGCTTTATGACGCGTTCGGAATGCGCCGCGTCTATTATTCGGCATTCAGTCCCATTCCCGATGCCAGCGCGATCCTGCCGCTCAAGCGCCCGCCGCTGATGCGCGAGCATCGGCTCTATCAGTCCGATTGGCTGATGCGTTTTTATGGCTTTGCGCCCGCCGAAGTGATGAGCGCGACCGATGACGGGATGCTGCCGCTCGACATCGACCCGAAACTCGCCTGGGCCTTGAAGTTTCGCGAAAGTTTCCCCGTCGACATCAATCGTGCGCCGAAGGAAATGCTGCTGCGCGTGCCGGGGCTTGGCGTGCGCGCCGTCGGCCGCATCCTGATGTCGCGGCGCTGGCGGCGGTTGTCACTGGACGATGTCGCGCGGCTGACAGTCTCGGTCAAAAAGCTTCGGCCGTTCATCATCACAAGCGACTGGCGGCCGCTGATGCTCAGCGACAAAGCCGATCTGCGCCCGCTGGTCGCGCCGCCGGTGGAACAGCTGGAGCTGTTCGCCGCTTGAGGCGCTGATGCGAACGGTCGTTTTAACCGAGCCCGACGATTTCGATGCGTGGCGTGATGCCGCGCGTGCGCTCGTGCTGCTGAAGACGCCGCCCGACCAGGTAATCTGGCAGACGGGGGTGGCGAACGATCTCTTCGCATCGGCCGAACCGTTGCCGCAAACCGACGGCATGATAACCGTATCGCGTGCTTTCATCGACCTGGCGAGAACCGCAATCTGCCACAGCGAACCCGAACGCTTTGCGTTACTTTATACGATGTTGTGGCGGCTGCAGACCGAAAGGTCACTTGCGGCCGATCATGCCGATGCGCTTGTCCGGCGCATCGACGACATGGCCAAATCGGTGCGCCGCGACATTCACAAGATGCGCGCTTTCGTCCGGTTTCGCGAACTGGATGGCCGCTATGTCGCCTGGTTCGAGCCCGACCATCATATCGTCCGCACCAATGCCAGTTTCTTCGTGCGCCGTTTCGCCTCAATGCGCTGGTCGATCCTGACGCCCGCGCTTTCAATTCATTGGGACGGCGAAACCTTGTCCGAGGGCCCGGGCGCTGAAAAGTCCGATGCGCCCGATGGCGATCCGATCGAGGAAGTCTGGAAAACTTATTACGCCAGCATCTTCAATCCCGCGCGCGTCAAAATCGGCGCCATGATGAGCGAGATGCCCAAGAAATACTGGAAAAACATGCCCGAAACCGAACTGATCCCTGCGTTGATCGCCAGCGCGCAGGCGCGTGAATCAGGCATGATCGCGCGCGCTGCCGCAAGCGGGACCGGCGCAGCAGCGTGGGAAGCACTGCGCGACGAAGCAATCGGGTGCACGCGCTGCCCCTTGTGGAAACCGGCAACGCAGATGGTATTCGGCGAAGGACCCTTCGACGCAGCCCTGATGTTCGTCGGCGAACAGCCGGGCGATCAGGAGGATCTGGCCGGCCATTCTTTTATCGGTCCCGCCGGGCAAATGTTCGACAAGGCGCTCGCCGAAGCCGGTATCGATCGAGCCCGCACTTATGTGACGAATGCCGTCAAGCACTTCAAATTCGAAGCACGCGGCAAGCGGCGCATTCATGCTAAGCCGGGCGCGGGTGAAATCGAAGCTTGCCGCTGGTGGATCGATCAGGAACGCGCGATCGTCCGGCCGAAACTAACCGTGGCACTGGGCGCGACAGCGGCGCGAAGCTTGTTCGGCAAAGTCATGACGATCGGCAAATCGCGCGGCACACCGATGGCGCTGGCGGACGGTAGCGAAGCCTGGATCACGATCCATCCGAGCTATCTGCTGCGGATCGAGGACCACGCGGCGGCCGCGATTGAATACGACCGCTTTGTCGAAGACCTCACAATGATAAAGGCGCGACTAGCAGTTTAGGACCAGCGCGTTTTCATCCAGGCGGCATAGTCACGATAAACCGGATCATTGCCAAGATGCTTTTCCTCGGTCCTTGCGCGCCACCAATAGACCCCGCTCACGATCCCGAGAATCGCCGTATTGCGCACCGCGTCGACCAAGCTGCCAGTCGTCACGAGAAACGGCAGCGTCGACAACCACCAGAACGCATTTTTCGACAGATACGCTGGATGCTTGGCAAAAGCATAAGGCCCGTGCGTCAGGATTCCACGGTGCGTCAGATTCGAAAAGCGCAACCCGAACGCAACCGTCGCCCAGGCATAGATCGCCGTCAGCAGCACGAGAATAGCGCCCCAAACCCAGAGCAGCGCCTGATAATCGCCGAGCCAATAAGCCCAGCTTTGATCGCCCATCGTGCCCGGATGATAATCGAGCGGTCCGCCGGTGCCCATCAGGATGAAAGGCGGATAGCAGATCAATGCCGCGACCCACCCGTCGGCATAGGGCGTCGCCGATCGGATATGCGCATCGAGCGGCCGCATCGTCAGCAGATAGCCGACAGTTGCGATGGCGACATCGACGACGAACATAAACGAAATCAGATAGTTGGCGAGCTGAACCGGCCCCGCCCCAATGTCCGCCCAGGGCCGCGAAACAATGTCGTAAAATCCGCCCGGCACGATCGAAATCATGAATGCGAGGAAAAATCCTTTCACAGTCCAGCTGCGGAAATGATCGGCAATCGCTTCGCCATCCGCCGGACCCTGCCCCATCAGCCACGCCCCGAAAGCCCAGGTGGCATCTTTGGGTTCGATGAGGCGGCGGTCGAGCCAGATGACGTAAAATGGTGACGCGATCAGCAAAAACGGCGCGGCGATCATGAAGCATCGCATCGCAAAGACATAATTGCCCGCCCAGTAAAATCGGGCGAGCGCATAGAGGCAGCCGATAAGTACCCATGTCGCCCATAGGCCGGCAAGTTTAGTCAGGCTGATATCGAGCGTCGCATCGCGCGGTGGCAGCGGCCGGTCCCAATCGATGCCCGTCGATGGATTGCGATGCACTTTGTCGACGAAGATAGACCAGAGCACCATCGGCAAACCACAAGCAGCGACATTGACCAGCGCCGCATAGGGTCCCGACATGCCGAAGCTGCGCGCGATGGCGAACCACGAAAGCAGGCCCGCAAGTCCTGCGAACCCCACGCCGGCGCTGACAGCGGATTTTGGACGCGTCGTTACATTGGAAGCGCTTTGGTCGCCGATCGTGGCCATGACGCCTTTTAGCCGAGTGTCATCGCCCTTGCGAACGCCATTTCTTGATGACGCGCTGGACGATTTCGTCCTCACCACCACTTTCCTTCCAGAGTTCGGAAAAAAGCGGATCGTTCGATGCGGGCCGCTTGTTTTCGTCGAGGCTGTCGAACGAGACGCGGATGGGGATCGAAACGCCTTCGCCGCACATGATCGCCTCGCGGTTGCGCAGCGCAGGGATCGTGTCGAGAAAACCGCGCGCCCCTTCGGGCATTGCGGCCTTCACGAATGCCTGGTCGCGGTCGTTGTTCAGGCGCATCGCGATGATCGTGCCGCACTGTGACAGCACGCCTTCGGCCAGATCGGACGGGCGCTGTGTGATCAGACCCAGCGAGACGCCGTATTTACGGCCTTCCTTGGCAATCCGACCTAGGATCTTGCCGACCGAACTATTGTGCGCATTGCGCTCGCTGGGCACATAGCGGTGGGCTTCTTCGCAGACGAGCAGGATCGGGCGCTGCGGCTCGTTGCGGCTCCAGATCGCATAGTCGAACACCATGCGCGCCAGCACCGCGACCACGACCGAAGTGATGTCCGAAGGCACGCCCGACACGTCGATGATCGAAATCGGTTTGCCATCGACCGGCAAACGGAAAATCCGGCCGAGGAAATTGGCCATATTGTCGGCAACGAGCATCCCGGAAAACATGAAGCTGTAGCGCGGATCGGATTTGATCTCGTCGATCTTGGTCTTGACGCGCATATAGGGCGCATTGTCGGTCGCTTTGCCCAATTGCCCCATTTCGGTCGTCAGGATGGCGGTCAGATCGCTCAGCAGATAGGGAATCGGCGAATCGACTGTCAGCTTGGAAATGCCCTCGGCGGCACGGCTCTTTGCACGGGCGGCAAGCAGGCACTTCGACAGGATGTCCGCGTCGGTCTGCCGCTCGTTGCCCTGCGTCGTCAGGAAGACTTCGCAATGTTCCTCGAAGTTCATCAGCCAATAGGGCATGGAGAGGTTCGACACGTCGAACAGCGCGCCATTGGTCTTGAATGCCGCCGAATATTCGCCGTGCGGATCGATCATGACGATGTGGCCCTGCGGCGCCATTTCACAGATTTTGTGCAGGATCAGCGCGGCACTCGTCGATTTGCCCGTGCCGGTCGAACCCAGCAGCGCGAAATGCTTGCCGAGCATGGCATCGATGAACAGCGCGGCGCGGATATCCTTGGTCGGATAGACATTGCCGACTTCGATATGCGGGCGGTCGTCGGCGGCATACATTTGTTTCATGTCGGCCGACGTTACCGGAAACGCTTGTGCGCCCGGCGACGGATAGCGCGTCACCCCGCGACGGAAATTATAGACTTTGCCGGTCAGACGCTCCTCATCGCCTTCGCCGAGAAAATCGATGTAGCCGATCGCGGAACCGTCGCGGTCACCGTCGGCGCGCAGCGTGCGCAAATTCGCCATCAGCCACGTCGATCCGACTTTGACTTTGATCTGGCTTCCGACCTGTCCGCCCATTGCAAGGCAGGGGTCCTCGGCATCGGTGAGCGCTCGCACAGCTTTCAGGTCGAGCCGCACCTGCGACGAAGACCCCGAAATTTCGATGACCGACCCGATCGAAATGTTCGCCAGCGGATCGCGCGGTGTGCTCGCCGCTGTTTCTTCGGCTTCGGAGTGCGTATTGAACGCCGTGCCGCGATACATGTCCATGAACGAAAAACCCCACCTGACCGATTGATCAGGTGGGGCTTAACGTCAAAGAGTAAACAAAGCGGTGACGCCGTTTAGCTCTTGGGCATGATCACTGTGTCGATGACGTGGATCACGCCATTGGTGCATTCGATGTCGGCAGTGGTAACCGTTGCACCGCTGACGACAACGCCATTCGTGCCGTCGACATGAAGTGCTTCGCCCGACACCGACGCCGGTTCCATTTTTTGACCTGTTACGTCGGCTGCCATCACTTTACCCGACAGGACATGAAGCGTCAGGATCTTGGTCAGCTTGTCCTTGTTTTCGGGCTTGACCAATTCGTCCACCGTTCCGGCGGGCAGCTTGGCAAACGCATCATCCGAAGGCGCGAAAACCGTAAACGGGCCTGCGCCCTTCAGAGTGTCGACGAGCCCGGCTGCGGTTACGGCAGCGACAAGCGTGTTGAATGAGCCTGCGGCAGCCGCAGTGTCGACGATATCATGCATGAAAATAATCTTTCCGATGCCCAGAATAGGACACCATGCATTTGGGGATGCGGGCTCGGATATCAAGTCATTGAATTTATTATTAAAACTGACTTGTTTTTGTCATCCGACCCGCCAGCGATCGCTATCCTGTTCGATCCAAAGGCTTTTTCTCCTCAGCCTTTTGCCTTCAAGCTCGCTGCAACTGCAAAGCCATGCTTCTCCAAACCGGCAACGATCTTCTTGGCGCCTTCGAGATCGCCCCAGAACATCGGCCCGCCGCGATAGACCGGCCAGCCATAGCCATAGATCCACACGACATCGATGTCCGACGCGCGCTGCGCTTTGCCTTCTTCGAGGATCAGATAGCCTTCATTGACCATCGTATACAGCGTGCGCTCGATGATTTCCTCGTCGCTGATGTCGCGCTTAGGCAGGTTCGATTTTGCCGCAAAATCGTCGATGATCGCTTGTGCTTCGGGCGAGGGCGTCGGGTTGCGCTTTTCGTCATAGTCATAATAGCCCTTGCCGGTCTTTTGCCCCCAGCGACCGATTGCCGCGAGCGCATCGCGCACATTTTCGATGCGTGTCGGGTCGCGATGCCAGCCGATATCGACACCGGCGAGGTCAGCCATCTGGAACGGCCCCATCGGCATCCCGAATTCGACATGGACGCGGTCGATCTGCTGCGGCGTTGCGCCTTCCATCAGCAGTTTATTGGCTTCGACCTGACGCGGCATCAGCATGCGGTTGCCGATAAAGCCGTGGCAGACGCCCGCCACGACCGCGACTTTGCCGATTTTCTTGGCAATAGTCATTGCGGTCAGCAAGGCATCAGGCGCGGTCTTGTCGCCGCGGACCACTTCGAGCAATTTCATGACGTTGGCGGGTGAAAAGAAATGCATGCCG
>JANODH010000089.1:0-1713 GCA_031412595.1 Sphingomonas sp.
GTGACCCATTTCGCGGATGATGCGGACGATTTTTTCCACCTGCTGCGCGTTCGACACCGCAAGCACGCCGCGTTCGATGAACAAGCTGTCTTCGAGCCCGACGCGGACATTGCCACCCATCAGCGCCGCTTGCGTCAGGAACGGCATCTGGTGCCGTCCGGCTGCGAGGACCGACCACTGGAAGCTTTCCTTCCCGAACAGGCGGTCGGTCGTCGATTTCATGAACATCAGATTCTCCAGATCGGGACCGATGCCACCCAATATGCCGAAAATCATCTGGATGAAAAAAGGCGGCTTCACGAGGCCCTGATCGACGAAATAGGCAAGATTGTAGAGATGCCCGACATCGTAGCATTCATGCTCGAACCGCGTGCCGTTTTCGCTCATCGTCCGGATGATCCGCTCGATATCGCGAAACGTATTGCGGAAAATATAATTGTCGGAATTCAGGACATAGTCTTTTTCCCACGGATGCTTCCACGTCTCGATCCGTCGGCCGGCGGTGTGAAACGCGAAATTGATACTGCCCATATTGAGCGAGCACATTTCGGGCTGGAAGCGTGCCGAAGCTCTCAGTCGTTCGTCGACGGGCATGGTCGCCGAACCGCCCGTAGTCAGGTTGACGACAGCATCGGTCCGCTGCTTGATGACGCCCAAGAACCGAGCATAAACGTCCGGATCGCCGGTCGGTTGACCGGTCTCGGGATCGCGCGCGTGGAGGTGAAGGATCGCGGCACCCGCTTGCGCTGCGGCAATCGACTGGTCGGCGATTTCCGCCGGCGTACATGGCAAAGCATCGGACATCGTCGGCGTGTGCGCGCCGCCAGTCACCGCGCAGGTGATGATAACTTTGCTCATCGTTTGTCCATCAGCGAACGGTGCAGCCCGAGCCGATCCGCCGTAATCTGTGCATCGGTAACGTCGGCGCCGTCCGTCGAAAGCAATCCGGCAAGGCGCAGCGCGACCGGTTTTCCGCGCTGCGCCGCATCGATGTCCTCGAACTCACCACGGTACCGACCCGTACAGACAGCATGAAATGCAGCGCGCTGGCCGGCGGTAAAAAGCGCATCGACCTCGACCTGCTCGATCTCGACAAGGTCGGCAAAACGCGGGCCTTCGGCGCCTATTTCGTCGATCATAGGGTTTTCGGGCAACGCCGCGAGCCAGCGTCGCGCGATCGCGTCGGTCCGTTCGTCGGGCCGCGCCGGCGTGCCGTCCCACGGCGACGCGCAGGGCGCGCGGATTGCATCGGGAATGCCGGTCGACAGCTGGCGCTTGCGCGCAAAATAGTCTTCCTCGGCCCAGCCCTGTCGCAATCGTCCGTTTTCGAGTTTGAACAGCGTCACGCCACCCCACGTCGAAATGCGCCCGTCATGCTTGTTCGACGCGCCGTGCTCGGTAAACCGCATCGCGACGGCATCGGTGCCGATGATCGTATCGTGGACAGTCACGCACAGCCCCGGAAACTGATCGAGTTGCGCGGCCGTGGCCGGGAGGTAGTGATCGTCACGCCCATCGAGCAGAAAGCCCCCGATCGACAAGCAATAGGCAGGGTCCATGATCTGCTCGACAACGGTCAAATCGTGACATGTCAGAAAGTCGGTCGCAAATCCGCGAAGCAATGCGGCCGGGGCGCTGATGCTCATGCGTTGGCCCTCAGCCAGCTCTCGTCACGCATTTCCTTCTTCAGGACCTTGCCTGAAGCATTGCGCG
>JANODH010000090.1:0-6689 GCA_031412595.1 Sphingomonas sp.
GGACATAGACAGTGGAGTTTTTCGCCTATACGCGTTCGCGATGAACGCAAAGAGCGAGCCAGTAGATGCCCCCAACCTTTTGATCCTGAACTGCAAGAAGCAGACGCCCTACCTCGTTCTGCACTTCCCTGAAAACTACGCGTTTAACGGCATCAAAGTGACGGACTGGCTGCCAGAAACGACACTGTACGCGCGCACTGAGCGTAGCACCTTCCAGTTCAAGGCCGTATGCTCGGTAGGTATTTGCCGACGAGCGCTGTGTCGTTGCTTCATAGCTTTGCTCTTCGGTCCGCGCCCAAAAGCCGGTGCCATACAAGCTCAGTCCGCTGGCCTGATATTTCACGCCAATTTCCGCTTGCTTGACGAAGTCGACTGGACGCGCGCCGGGCAGCAATGCACCCGATAGCGCACTGGTATTGCCCCCGAACACGAACCGATCGGCATTGGCGCGACCGCCCCTGCTATAGCGGCCGAAAACCGCCAAGTCCTCTGACAACTTGTAGTTTGCACCAAGCGAGTATGACAAATAGCTATAGTTGTAATTGACCGGACGCTGTGCGCTGAGGGGGACAATTGTCGTCTTGGTTTCAGGCACCGAAATCACGCCATTGCCGTCGACATCGAACGATACGACCGGCCCGTCACCTGCGACGAACCCGCGCGCCTGTCCGAAATCATAGCGCAAGCTGCCGTCGAGCGTGAAGCCACCATTGTTATAGCTGATCGATGCGTAAGGCGCACTGGTATCGAAATCGAGATTAAAGGTCCGGCGGCAGCAATTGCCGAAGAATGACGCGCCATAAGCGATGAGGCCGGTATCTGTCGCAAGGCCAGTCGGGTTGGTTGTTGTAATCAGCGCAGGATTGCTGACGTTCAGGAGTGCAGCATTATTGCCCTGCGCATCGAGTAAATAGGAAGACCATGTCCAGTCGATATCGATTTTTTGGCGCGACTTGTAAAAGCCAGCCGTAAAATCGACCGAGCCTTCACCGACTGCGAAGTCATGGCTCAGCCGCAAGTCGTTGGTGATGTTGTCGAGTGCGTTCAGCTTGGTGTTGAACAGCACAATCCCGATGGCGTTTGCGGTGGTCGGATTAGCAAACGTCTGTCCTGCGCTTGGGCCGTTGGCGTACGTGATCGTAGATCCGGCGCCGCCGATTCCATCGGCAATGCCTTGTGCTGCCCCTGCCGTTGCGGGGAACGGCGAATTGAATCGTCCGCTGATGTCGGCGTAACGGAATTTATTGTTGACCGTCCACCCGTCTGCAACTTCGAATTGTCCTTCGAATCCGATGGCTTTCACAACCGGGTTCATGCCGTCGCGGATATCGTTCACGTCACGGTTATTTTTGCCGTCGAGCGTGACGGCACGCGTGAAATTGATGCTGTGAATCGTGTCGTTGTTGGGGCTCAGGCCGGGCAGTGCCTCATATTTCGGATCGGCATTGGTCCCGGTGACGCGGACCGGGCTCGGCAAATAGGCAATGGCGCGATCGTCGAGATATTTGAAATTCAGCCGGAAAAAGCCGCCGTCGAATTTCTTGGTGAGATTGCCTTTGATCTGTCCGCCTTTGTTGCCGTCATAGCCGGCGCGACGCGGGCCTTCGCCGACACGATAGAAGCCGCCGATGTGGAAATCGAGCGTTTCGGACAGCTGGCCACCATATTCGGCATCGAGCCGATAATCGCGGTAATCGACGCCAAGCGTACCCTGGACCGAGCCGCCTTGCTGGCCGCCTGTCTTCGAAATCAGGTTGATGATCCCGCCGGGCGAGTTCGATGCAAAGGTCGATGCAGAGCCGCCGCGGATTGCTTCGACGCGCGCGACGGTCGAATCGACACGCAGGAAAATGTCGGCGTTGCCAAAAGCGATGTCACCGAATTCGAGGATCGGCAGGCCGTCTTCGTGAATTTGCAGGAATTTTGCACCCCCCGTCGAAATGGGGATGCCGCGCATCTGGATGTTGGCGTTGCCTTCGCCGCCAGAACTTTCGGATCGGATGCCGGGGATGCTGCGGAACAATTCAGCAGCCGAACGCGGCGATGCCACCGCAATGGCATCGGCGCTGAGCGAACTGATCGAAATCGAGCTGTCGAGACGGTTCTGACCCTTAGCGACACCCGTTACGACAATTTCTTCGTTTGCTGTTTCGTCGGCAGGCGCAGCGTCCTGCGCGAAAACGGGGGCCGCCGCGACAAGCGCGAGGCCCACAGCCAAGCCCGAAACACCAATGCGATAGGTAGCAACAGTCATGATATCCTCCCGGGACATTGTTACGTCGAGGCGGGCTGATACCCGTTCCTTGGCTATCCATATCTGTATCGCAATCGATTGCAAGCGCTATTGCAATCGATTTCTGACTTAAACCTTCAATCCGCTTGCACTTGCTCGGCGATTGCGGACATTATCGCGTCGATGGCGGACCTTCCTGTAAAACGCATCCGGAATATTGCCGAACTCGCCGACCTTGCCGGTGTGTCCCCGGGCACGGTGTCGCGCGCGTTGAGCGGTGCGGGCCTGATCAGCGCCAAAACGCGCACGCGCATACAGGAGCTCGCCCGCGCGCACGGCTTTACGCCCAATGCGATGGCGCGAAACCTGCGAATCCAGCGTACCGGCGCGATCGGCGTTGTCATTCCGCTCGGCCATGAGACCGGGCAGCACATCTCCGATCCGTTTTTCATGACAATGCTCGGCTATCTTGCCGATGCCCTGACTGAGCGCGGCTATGATTTGTTGCTGTCGCGCGTGATTCCGGCGGATGCGAACTGGCTGGACCGCATTGTCGATTCCGGACGCGTTGATGGGCTCATCGTCATCGGTCAGTCCGATCAATCTGCCGTGCTCGACCGCATTGCCGCGCGCTATCGCCCGCTGGTCGTCTGGGGCGGCGACGGGCCGGGGCTCGTGCATTGCTCGGTCGGGTCCGACAACCGGCTTGGCGGACGAATGGCGACCAAGCATCTGATCGCCCAAGGCTGCAAGCGGATCGCCTTTTTCGGTGACAGTCGCGCGCTGGAAATCGCCCAGCGGCTCGAAGGCTGCCGCGCTGCGATGGCCGAAGCCGGGCTGCGTGACGGGCCAACGATATTTCCTGCGCATCTGGTTGCCGAAACGGCGCACCCCGACATTGTCGGCTTTCTCGAATCGAGCGTCGAACGGCCGCAGGGGATTTTTGCTGCATCGGACGTGATCGCGATGACAGCAATTCGTGCGCTTTCCGAACGCGGCATCGCTGTGCCCGATGACGTCCGCGTCGTCGGCTATGACGATCTGCCGATCGCGCAGCAAACAGTGCCGCGGCTGACAACGATACGACAGGATTTCGCCGGCGGTGCTGCCCATATGGTCGATCTGTTGTTACGCCGGATCGCTGGCGAAGAACCTGGTTCGATCGTTATGCCACCCGAATTGGTCGTGCGCTTGTCGACCTAAACCGGACGCGCAAACCAGATTATATGTCGCGGTCCCTTGCCATTGCTTCGGGCGCGAACGACGACTTCCTCGACAGAAAAGCCGCTTTCTTTCAAGCGCCGGGTGAATGCCGCATCGGGTGCCGCTGACCAGATCGCAGCAACGCCGCCCGGCCGAAGCGCCGCTTTCAACTTTGCAAGCCCGGCCATGGCGTAAATCCGGTCATTGGCTTCCCGCGAAAGCCCATCGGGGCCATTGTCGACGTCGAGCAGAATTGCGTCATATTGACCGGGACTAGCAGCAATGATTGCGGCAACATCATCGATCCGCACGTCGACGCGGACGTCATCAAGGCACGTTGCGGTGGTTGTTGCCATCGGTCCGCGCGCCCAATCGATGATCTCGGGGACGAGTTCGGCTACTGTCACCCGAGCCGCCGCTGGCAAAGCGGTAAGTGCTGCGCGCAATGTAAAGCCCATACCATAGCCGCCGATCAGCACGTGCGGCTTGACGTTCGGTTGCAGTCGTTCGCAGGCCATGACCGCCAGCGCTTCTTCGGAGCCGCTCATCCGACTGTTCATCAACTCGTTGCGATCGAGCACGATCATGAAATCCGCGCCGCGCTGAAATAGGCGGAGTTCCTGACCACCGGGGATTTGCGCAGTTGCGATAAGCGTGCGTGGCGTCATTGTTGCAGTCCGAATGTGGCAAGGCGTCTGCCGGTGCGCGCGTTACGCCGCTTGCACAATGGCCAATCTTGCTTATCGGGCTGTCGATCAAACAACCATCGCAACCGGAAGCAGTTTTCATATGCCGTCGTTCAAAGCGCCTACCTTTCAGGAGCGCACTGCGCTTGCCGCCAAAGCCAAGCAGGCTGCGTTGGAGAAACTGAAAGCAAAACCGCCTGTCGATGAAGCCGTTCTGGCCGAGCGACGTGCTGCCGCACTGGCGCGCGAAGCGGCGCAAGCCCAAGCGCGCGCGGAAAAGCTCGCAGCGCGTGCGCTCGAGAAAGCCGAGAAAGAAGCCCTGAAGCAAGCATCTCGGGCTGAAAAAGCCGCAGCCGCAGCCCCGGCACCGCTTTCCGAAGCCGAGCAGAAAGCCCTGCGCGATGCAAAATATGCGGCGCGCAAAAATCGTGCTGGCAAACGGTAACCGTTAGCGGACGATCAGGGCGGTTCGACCGTCCAGCGCGATGCGAAAAACTGGTGCTGCCGTCCCCCCGAACTGCGATCGAACAAGCGCTGGGTTGTCGGCCAATCGGTGCCCGTTCATGCCCCAATAATCGACGAAACTGACAACTTCGAGCGTGTCGAGAACCAGCCAGCTGTAGCTCTGCGTTGGCTCTTGGGCCGGATTTGCCGCAACAAGGCCCGTGCCGTTGAGAGGGCGGTACGGGCCGCGCAAGGTATCGGCGACGGCGCCATATAAGCCATTGGGGCCGCTTGGTCCCGACGGCGCAAACACGTGTCGCTGCGTTGACCAGAATAAATAATAGAGCCCGTCGCGATACAACAGGTGCGGTCGTTCGAGTTCGTTGCACAAGTCGAGTGCCGAGAAAATTGGCGGCTCGAGCATCCATCCGGCTTGATCGCGGCTGATGAAGCCGACGATGCCATTATAGGGGTTATCGTTGCGCCCATCCGATCCCGTGAACACCAGATAGTCGCGGCCATCGGCGGGGTCGCGGAAATAGCCGGGGTCGCGAAATCCCTTGATATGGCCGGGGATGCCAGGATTGATCCTTGTATCGACGTAATCGATGCCGTCGCTGGCGACGATCTCAGTCGGCATCGACCAGTTTCCGACGGCGCGCGCATCGGCGCACAACAAACCCGTTGTCTCAAACAAGCGCTGCTCGAACGAAAACGCCTCGCCGCGGCGGCCGGTCGCCGTGAAATAGAGTGTCACTGTTTGTCCGTCGTCGCCAAGCACGGCTGATCCTGCCCATTCGCGGGTGCCCGGCGCAAAGCCATCAGGCAGCAGATTGCCACAATCGACCCAATCATCGCCGGTCTGCGCAATCAGGCGAATGCGCGCTTCGGCATGGCGAAGCGCGGGATCGGGCAGTGCCTGCGACGACAGCATCATCCACAGCGTCGTCCCATCGAAATCCGCCGTCCGCCCGTCGCGATGCTGGATCGGCCACGCGTCCCACAAATCGAAGCCGGGGATCAGCGTGCGGACATCGCCCCGCGTGATGACCGGGATCGCCGGAATGCTCGCGTCGCCAATCCGTGAAACGTCGCTTGCTGCCCAAAGCGTTGCCTGTTGCCCGGGCCCCGAACCGACCAAATCCTCACTCCTGATTGCGGGCTGTCGAGCTCGCTCTAGCTGGCTCCGTATCAATTACAACAATCGATTGCAATTTTAACGCAGCCGTTAAGCTGCGAGCAGAGTTGCGGGCTGTTCCTGCTTGATGCGCCAAACTGCAACTGCCGCAAAGACCATCATCAGCCCGCCGAAGCGGAGCACGTTGCGTGGATCGCCGCCGAGCAGGGGCTCGTACAAGAACGTCATCGTGCCCGCGAAAATCAGCATCGGCGCGCAGATCATCATGTTGAAAATGCCCATGTAAACACCAGTCCGTTCGGGCGGGATCGCATTGGCAAGCACGATATAGGGATTGCCCATGATCGAGCCCCAACCAAGGCCCATCAGCGCCATCGTCACCCACATCACGGCGACATTGCTCGTTTGCGGCAGCAGGAACATGCCGACGCCCGCGAGCAGCAACGCAATCCCATGGAGTTTCGACGCGCCGATTTTGCGTGCGATCGGGATCATCGCGAAGGCCGTGGCAAAAGCAACGAGATTGTAAAAAGCGCCCATTGGCCCTGCCATCAGATCGGCTTCGCGAAATTGCGCCGTGCTGGCATCCGACGTGCCGAACAACGCCTTCGATATCGCCGGAACACGGTAAGCCCAGTAGCACGACATCGCATACCATTGGAAAAAGCTCATCCACGCCATCGTCCGCATCGCAGCAGGCATCTCGCGGATCGCATCGATGATCTCGGCGAAGTAAGACCCCATCGACGTGGGCAATGCCGCTATGCGCGTGCGTTCGTCATCGCTGAGCGGCAGCTCGGGAACGCGCAGGATCGACCATAAAATCGTTGTGATCGAAAGGATCGCCCCGATGATGAAGGCAACGCGGGTATATTCGGGGATTTCGCCCGGTGCGGCGTCTTTCGAAATGCCGAACCAGGTCACGAGGATGAACGGGCTGGCATAAGCAAGGCATTGTGCAAGGCCCGTAAACGCACTTTGCGAC
>JANODH010000091.1:0-2065 GCA_031412595.1 Sphingomonas sp.
CGCCGCTCGACGATGACATAGGGAATGCCTGCTTTCGCAAGCTGGACGGCGGCGCAAATACCGGAAATTCCCGCGCCGATTATCAGTGCCGTAAAGCCCGACGGGGGATCGATTGGCGAAGGAACGGTTTCGGTTTGCAGCCCGAGATCCTGACGGACCATCGCTGCATACGCTTGCGGGATCGGTTCACCGAGGGACACGCTCATCATTTCGATCAATTGATCATCGGTCGGATCGGGCAGGCGAGGTGGTGCCCCGTCAAACCAGTCGCCGAACGCGGCTAGCGCAGCCGCTTTGATCGCGCCTTGATGATCTTCGGGAAGCCCGCCGCTGTCATTGTCCTCCAACCCGCGCACGCGCGACGGAAGGTAGGGCGCCTGAAGCCAGCGGAAATCGCCGGTCAGGTGCACCAGAACACACGCCAGCGTGGGGATGTTCGCAGCCGCGATGGCGTCGACCAGCCATGCGCGATCGCCTCCGACTTTGATGGTCATGTAATGGCCACGTGAACGACTCAAGCTCCTCCACCTATCGATTTAGCGACCGAACATACGGTGTCAACACTATCGTTGATGATAACGGATCGGTGCGTAAACAATAGTGTTGACGATTATCCGTTCATTGATCTACACCTATGTTGACAGAGGGCGGTTCGGTGCCACTTCTGAGGTCAAATCAAGGCCGAATGATAACAAATGGGGACGATGTCATGAAAAGATTCTCACCGCTCACGCTGGCATTCCTCTCTACAAGCCTGCTGCCTTTTGCAGCCGCCGCACAGACACCGCAGGAAGCCGAGGACGTCGCCGGCGGCATCGCCGACATCATCGTCACGGCGACGAAGCGCAACGAGAATCTTCAGGACGTGCCCGTTGCGATTACGGCAATTACGTCGGATCAGTTGTCGAAACAGGGTGTCTTTTCGACCGCAGACCTCAACGGATCGATTCCCAACCTGCAAGTCGGATCGGCTTACGGCGAAACGCAGCCGAACTTCACGGTGCGCGGCATCGGCGTCGGTACCGAATATAATTCGAATGCCGCCTCGCCCGTAGGCATTTATGTCGACGAAGTGTACCAGTCGTTCCGTGCCAGCCACGGCCAGCAGCTATACGATCTCGAGCAGATTGAAGTCGTGCGCGGGCCGCAGGGCACTTTGTTCGGTCGCAATACGACGGGCGGCGCGATCAACTTCATTACCCGCAAGCCGCGCCTGCGCGATGCCAACGGCTATGCGACGCTCGGTTACGGGTCGTTCAACCGCATCAGTGCCGAAGGCGCGATCGAAGTCACGCCGGTCGAGGGAAAATTGGGCATCCGCATTGCCGGCAACTACGTCGACTCCGATCCCTATGTGACGAATATCTTCCCCGTGGGTCTCGTTAAATCAAATCCCGATGTCCCCGACAATATCGCTTTTGGCGACCGGAATGCGGGTATTTCGCCTGGCGGCCACGAAACATGGGGAATTCGCGGGCAGATCCGTTTTGCACCCAGCGATGCCGTCGACATCAATTTCAAGGCCTATGTCGCGCAAGCGTTCGGTGGCCAGGATTCACCGCAGAACCACGGACCGTCGCTGACCGACGATACCATTTCGCTGGCCGATTCGGCATTCGGCTTTTTCTACACGCCGCTCGCCAGCACATTGTTTGGCAACGGCTTTGACCTGACGCGCTTCTTGCCGCCGGCCTACAGCGCGCGCGGTCGCGGGCTCACCGATCGACAGATCGAGGGCAATTCGATCGGCACGGCTGAAACGAAAACGTTCGGAGCCATGCTGAATGCCAAATTCGAATTGTCCGACAGCGTCAACTTGACGTCGATCACAGGGTATGACCGAACGCGCTATGGCCTGCTGCCGAAAATCGATTGCGACGGCACACCGTTCAATGTTTGTGCGATCGGTTACGCCTCGCTGTCGAAAAGCTTCAATCAGGACTTACGGCTTGATTTTACGACCGACCGGTTCAAGGCAATCGTCGGGCTTTATTATGGCTGGGACGAGATCGTTACCAACAACACGCCTGATTTCTATGGTTTCCTGAGCGACGTAAACGCCGCT
>JANODH010000092.1:0-4551 GCA_031412595.1 Sphingomonas sp.
CGAGCCGGGAACGCCGGTCATTCGTCGTATCAACTGGATTGGGTTGAAGACACTCTATATCAAGGAAGTGCGTCGCTTTTTCAAGGTGCAGCTTCAGACGATCTGGGGCCCTGCCATATCGACCGCATTGTTTCTCGTCATTTTCGTAGTCGCACTGAGTGGCGTCAAGAGCAGCGTCATGGGGCGCCCGTTCGCGGATTTCGTAGCCCCGGGTCTGATCATCATGGGAATGATGCAGAATGCTTTTGCTAATACGAGCTTCTCGCTGCTCGTCGGCAAGATCCAGGGGACGATTGTCGATTATCTCATGCCGCCGCTTTCGACTGGGGAATTGCTCGTCGCGATGGTCGCTGGGGGAATCACACGGGCCGTTTTCGTCGGCTTTGCCGTCTGGGGCGTCATGCTGTTGTGGCCGGACGTGCACGTCATGCCGATGCACTTATGGGCCGTCATCGCATTTGGCCTGCTTGGCTCGACCATGTTGTCTTTAATGGGCGTCTTGACGTCAATCTGGGCTGAAAAGTTCGATCATGCTGCTGCCGTAACGACGTTCGTTGTCGGCCCGCTCGCGCTGCTTTCGGGCACTTTTTACACGATTGACCGGCTGGCGCCGGCATTTCAGGCGTTCAGCAGTGTCAATCCGTTTCATTATGCAATTTCCGGATTTCGTTATGGCTTCATTGGCCAGTCGGATTCGCCGATCGTCGTGGGCCTCCTCGTTTTAACAGCGCTGAATATCGCTCTCGGTCTGGGCGCTTATTTCCTGTTGCGCAGTGGCTGGAAGCTCAAGGCGTAAGCGCTACGTAGGGGTTGTTCGCCGAATCGCGCCGCTGTATGGTCGGCGAGAAGACAAAGGCGGTCGCCGTAGACCGCCTTTTTTGTTTGGAAGGGCCTGCTGCAATGACGATCACGCCTCTGATGCCTGTATACCCCCGCTGCGGTGTGCGGCCCGTACGCGGCGAAGGTGCCTATCTATTCGCAGAAAACGGTGAGAAGTACCTCGATTTCGCAAGCGGTATTGCGGTCAACCTTTTGGGGCATGGCCATCCGCATCTTACCAAAGCCATTCAGGACCAAGCGGCGACGCTGATGCACGTTTCCAATTTATATGGATCGCCACAGGGTGAAAAGCTTGCCCAGCGACTTGTTGATCTGACTTTTGCCGACACTGTGTTTTTCACGAATTCAGGCGCAGAAGCGCTTGAATGCGCAATCAAGACTGCGCGCCGCTATCATTATGTAAACGGCAATCCTGAACGCACCACGCTGATCACGTTCAGTAATGCTTTCCACGGGCGCACGCTGGGCACAATCAGCGCGACCGACCAGGCGAAGATGCGCGACGGGTTCGAACCCTTGCTGCCAGGATTTGCTTATGCGCCGTTCGATGATCTCGACGCAGCGCTAGCGCTTGTTGACGATCAAACCGCCGGGTTTCTTGTCGAGCCCATTCAGGGCGAAGGTGGCATTCGTCCGGCGAGCCAGGAATTTCTTAAGGGCTTGCGCCAAACATGCGACGAGCGCGGTCTGTTGCTTGTTCTCGACGAAGTTCAGTGCGGTATGGCGCGAACAGGGCGGCTTTTTGCGCACGAACATTACGGCATCACGCCGGATATCATGGCAATCGCAAAAGGTATCGGCGGCGGCTTTCCGCTTGGTGCCTGCCTTGCCACCGAAGAGGCAGCCAAAGGCATGGTCGTGGGCACACACGGCTCCACTTACGGTGGTAATCCGCTTGCGATGGCTGCTGGAGAAGCCGTGCTGGACGTTGTCGCTAACGATGAATTCCTCGAGCAAGTCCGCAACACGCGTGACCGTCTGCGTGCTGCGCTCAACCAATTGATCCCGAACCATGATCATTTGTTTTTGGGCCTGCGCGGGATGGGGCTGATGCTTGGCCTTCGCCTCAAGTCAGACAGCCGCGCGTTCGTCGCGCATTGTCGCGACAACCATCATCTTTTGACAGTGGCAGCGGGCGACAATGTCGTGCGCATTTTGCCGCCGCTCAACATCGAAGAGCATCACATTGCCGAATGCATCGAGAAGCTGTCAGCTGCTGCTCGGAGTTACGAGGCAGCAGCATGATGCGGCATTTTCGCAATCTGTCCGACGCGGGTGCGGATATGATTGCGGCAATGATTGGTGATGCCATCGACAGGAAAGCTGCGAGGGCAGGGTGGCCCATGGGCCGCGCTGACGATGATGCCCCGCTCGCCGGCTTCGTGCTCGCAATGATCTTTGAGAAAACGTCGACGCGGACCCGGGTTTCCTTTGACATGGCGATGCGCCAATTGGGTGGAACCACGATCGTAATGGACGCAGGCTCGATGCAGCTCGGCCGTGGTGAGACCGTTGCCGATACGGCGCGCGTATTGTCGCGCTATGTCGATGCCATTTTGATCAGGACGGACGATCCGGCCAAGCTCGATGAATTATGTTCGCATGCAACAGTTCCGGTCATCAACGGCCTGACCGACACTTCACATCCATGCCAAGTTGTCGCTGATCTGCTGACCGCTATCGAGCGGGGCCACGCGTTGCCAGGTAGCAAATGGGCGTGGTTCGGCGATGGAAACAACGTGCTCCATTCGATTATCGAAGCAGCAGGTTTGATGAAGTTTTCGGTTTCCATCAGCTGCCCCAAAGGATTTGATCCGGATGCCGCATGGGTCGAAACCGCCAACGAGCGGCTCTCAAACTGCAACGCCCGTGTAACGATCGAGCGTGATCCGACGCGTGCGGTGGCAGATGCCGATATTGTATTGACCGATACTTGGGTTTCCATGGGGCAAGCTCATGCCGACGCCAAAATTGCTGCGATGACACCCTATCGAGTGAGCCCTGAGCTGATGCGCGGTGCGAAACCTGCCGCTACTTTCTTGCATTGCCTCCCGGCGCACCGCGGCGAGGAAGTTACTGCTGAGGTCATCGACGGGCCGCAATCGGCAGTTTGGGACGAAGCCGAAAACCGCCTCCATGCCCAGAAGTCCATTCTGCTTTGGGCGCTCGGGAAACTGGGATGAGCGATTTTGACCGCAGCTTAGGCTTCACAATACCATCACGTCATGCGCGTGGCCGCATCGTTCGCCTCGGCCCGGTTATGGGCGATATCCTAAGCGCGCATGCCTATCCGCCAGCCATTGCGCAGCTGCTGGCTGAATCGCTCGTGCTAACCGCATTGTTTGGCGCATTGCTGAAAGACAGCACGGGCCAGATGACATTGCAGGCGCAAACCGAAAGTGGCGTCATCGACCTTTTGGTGTGCGATTATCGCGGCGGCGAGCTTCGTGGCTATATAAAGTTCGATTCAGAAAGGTTTGCTGAAATGCCTGAGCAGCCTTCGTTGTTTGCGCTGTTCGGTAAAGCATATCTTGCCATCACTTTTGACCAATCGGCGACACAGGAACGCTATCAAGGCATCGTGCCGCTCGACGGCGCTTCGATTGCTGATGCCGCTGAAAGCTATTTCGCGCAGTCCGAGCAAATCCCAAGTCTGATCCGCATCAGTGTTTCACAAGACGGCATGGCCGGTGGTTTATTGCTTCAGCATCTGCCCGAAGGCGAAGATGGTCGGGAACGCCTTCATACCCGTCTGGATCACCCGGAATGGGACCATGTCGCCATATTGGGAAGTACGGTTGCAAATGCCGAACTCACCGATCCGTCACTACCACTCGAAACGCTTGTATGGCGCTTGTTTAACGAGGAAGACGAAGTGCGAGTCCTTGGGGGTGCTTCTTTGACAAAGGGTTGTCGTTGCGAACTTGCGCATATTCGTGACGTTCTCCTACGATTTCCGTCGGAGGATCGTGAAACGATGGCCGATGCAAACGGAATAATCGGTGTCGACTGCGCTTTTTGTTCGCGGATTTTTCCTGTCTCTATGCAGGGACTTGAAGAAACCTCGCCGTAACGCGACATTACCCAATAGTTAGCGATTTATCGTTAACACCTAAATTGCGGGCCGCCACATCACTGTTGCCGAAAAATCGGCGTTAGAAATAGAGATTTAGGCTGATGATCCGCTTGTTATATCCTTGCGCCTTCGGTGCCTCGCTGCTGCTAAGTGCCGCACTTCCTTCCCATGCCGCCGACGTTTCCTTGCCAGCTGCGCTTGGCGCACTGCAGCCGGGTCAGTGGCAATTGCGCCCCATCAACGCAGATACACCACCGAAGACGTTATGCCTTGGCGATCCGCGCCTGTTGCTTCAGCTGCGCCATGGCGACCTGGCTTGCAACCGTTTTACGATCATCAACGAAGGGAGTCACGCCGTCGTTCACTATTCTTGCCCTGGGCGCGGCAACGGTCGGACGTCGATCCGCGTCGAGACTCCAAGGGTCGTGCAAATAGAGTCGCAGGGTATCGCAGACAAAGCCCCTTTTGAAATTGCTTATGAAGGTCGGCGGATCAGTGACTGTCTACCAGCGAAACAGGCAGGACTGCGTTAGCAATTGCGCGGTGGCGTCATGCCGCCGGATAGTTTAGCGGCGCGCGATGCTTGCTTCCCCTCTCAAAGACAAAACCGCCGCAATCATTCTGCTGTCCGGCGG
>JANODH010000093.1:0-15262 GCA_031412595.1 Sphingomonas sp.
GGCGATATCGACGGCGGCTTTGGGGAGAGTTTCCCCGGCGGTGGTTTCGATCCCACAGCGGGGCCAGGCATCATTCCGTTCAAGGCGCAGTCGCAGGATGATATTCCCGCGCTCGACCAGTTTACGCAGGAAGTGCGTATCGCGAGCAATGGCAATACGCCGCTCACATATCAGGCCGGGCTGTTTTACTTCAGCGAAATCGTGAAAATCGGGTCGCTGAACTTCGGCGATCCGCAGTCGGTCGAACCGAATGTGACGGTCACGCAGCGGCAGAAATCTGACGCTTACGGTGCGTTTGCAAGTCTTGGCTATGCGTTGACTGATCAACTCACAGTCAACGGCGGCATCCGCTATAACAAGGACAAGCGCGATTATCGCAACGCGCGCACGAATACGATCTTCCCGGGCACGACGGGCTTCGTTGCCACCGGCACGGGCACTTCGAGTGTCGACGAAGACAACGTGACTTGGGATGCGAGCATCCGCTTCAAGCCATCGGACACCGTCACGCTCTATGCGCGCGCAGCTCGCGGTTATCGCGCGCCGAGCATTCAGGGGCGCGCACTTTTCCCTGGCGACACGCAGACCGTGCAGGACACGATCAGCAAAGCGCGGTCCGAAACGATCCAGTCGTATGAAGCGGGCCTCAAGTCTCGTTTTCTTGATGGTCGAGCCGGATTCAATCTGACCGGCTACTACTATCGGCTGAAAGACGCGCAGCAGACAGCGGTTGGCGGCGGCAGCAATGCCGCGCGCGTCCTGAACCTGGCTGCCGTTGATGGCTATGGGCTTGAGGCGGAATTCGATGTGCGGCCGGCGGAGGGCTTCGAATTTACGGCGGGGCTTTCGTACAACAATACCGAAATTAAGGATCCGAATGCCGAAGTGCAATCCTGCGCTTCGGATTGCACTGTGCTCGATCCGATAAAACGCTCCATTCCGACGCCGTTCGGATTTAACAATTTCGTGAACATCAATGGCAACGCCCTGCCGCAAGCGCCGAAATGGACTGCCAATTTGACCGCACGTTACGGCGTGCCAGTCGGCAGCGGCGAGCTTTATGCGTTCACGGATTGGACCTATCGGTCGAAGATCAATTTTCTACTTTATGACACTGTAGAATATACCAGCGACAAGCTGATCGAAGGTGGCTTGCGCATCGGTTATATGTTTGCCGATAAAAAATATGATGTGGCGCTGTTCGCGCGCAACATCACGGACGAAGTCGAAGCGCAGGGCGGGATCGATTTCAACAACCTCACTGGCTTCGTGAACGAACCGCGCATTTTCGGCGTCGAACTCGGCGTCAAGTTCTAAACGCGTCAATCGCAGCATTCCCGCGCTGCGATGGGCCGTTGCGATCCTAGGATATGATATGTTGTATCCTCTAATGATCCTCGATAAGGGAACTGGCGTCATCGGGAGTTTTTCATGCGCCGTTCCTTATTGCTGTCGACTGTATCGCTTGTTCTGACGGTTGCTGCGCCGGTTTTCGCTGCTGACGCGCCGCCGGTCGACGATGTTCATACGACTCAGTCGAGCGAAATCATCGTCACAGCACCGTATAACCGCGACCGCGAGGCGGTGCTGGCGGGAACGTCCGTCCTGACGGGCGCTGCACTGGCGCGTCAATTGCGCCCGACGATCGGCGAGACACTGACGCATTTGCCGGGTGTTTCGTCAACCTCGTTCGGGCCGAATTCGAGTCGCCCCGTGCTGCGCGGCTTTCAGGGCGAACGTGTCCGGATTCTCAAGGACGGGATCGGCAGCATCGATGTGTCGAACACAAGCGTCGATCACGCCGTTGTCGTCAATCCGCTCACATCGGACCGGATCGAAGTATTGCGCGGCCCCGCGGCATTGTTGTTCGGGTCTTCGGCAATCGGCGGCGTGGTCAATGTATTCGACAGCCGTATTCCGCGCCGGATCCCCGAACATAGTGTCCACATCGACGCCATCGGCACTTATGGATCAGCCTCGGAGGAACGCTCGGGCTTCGGTCAGATCGACGTGCCGCTCGGCAGCAACTTCGTTGTCCACTTCGACGGCAGCTACGCCAAGACGAACGATCTCGACACGGGCAATTTCATTCTATCGGCGCCGCTTCGGGCCGTCGCTGCTGCCAGCGCGGACAGCGACATCGCCGATCTTGCGACCTTGCGTGGAAAGCTGCCCAATAGCGCGGCAAAAACATGGGAAGTCGCAGGCGGTGCCGCGCTGATTCTCGATGGTGGAACGCTCGGCGCGTCCTTCAGTCATTATGATAGCCTTTACGGTGTGCCCGTGCGCTATTCGCTCGACCCCACCGTCGAGGCCGAGCAAGTACGCTTGCAGCTTAAGCAGGACCGCGCCGATCTCCGCGCGGAAATCAATATCGGCGGCGGGTTCCTCGACACCATCCGCTTCCGCACGGCGTTTGCCGATTATCGCCATTCTGAAATTGAGGAAGACGGCGCGATCGCCACGACGTTTCTCAACAAATCGGTCGAAAGTCGACTTGAATTCGCGCAGGCCAAGCGCGGCAACTGGCGCGGCGCATTCGGCGCGCAGCTGGCAATCCGCGATTTCAACGTGATCGGCGCTGAAGCTTTTGTTCCGGAAAACTCGACCGAACAATTCGGTATATTCACGTTGCAGGAACTCGACGTTGGATCGTTCAAGGCCGAAGCCGGTGTGCGGTTTGAACGCACGAAGCTTAGCGCTGTTGAAAATGCCATTATCGGCAATCCCGATTACCGCCGCAGCTTCAGTGCAATTTCGGGCTCGGTCGGCGCGAGCTATGCGCTGACGACAGGCATTCGCGTCGGCATCACGGGATCACACAGCGAACGCGCGCCGGCAGCCGAAGAGCTGTTCGCAAATGGTCCGCATGCCGGCACGCAGGCTTTTGAGATCGGAAATCCCGATTTCGTCAAGGAAGTGAGCAATGGCATCGAAGCATCGCTGCGCGCGTCACGGCCCGGCTTCACGGCCAGCATCGCCGCTTATTACAACTGGTTTTCGAATTATATCTACGAAGCAGCGACCGGTGCGATCGCAGATGACTTGCCGGTATTCCAATATGTCCAGGGCGATGCCCGCTATTACGGCATCGAAGCCGAATTTTCGGCAACAGTCGCGACTTTCGGTAATATCGGGATCAAGATCGATGGCGTTGGCGACTATACCCGCGCGACGATTAGAGGCGTGGGTTCGGCCCCGCGCATCCCGCCGCTGCGCCTGCTCGGTGGCATCGAAGGAAAGTCCGACAGCTTCGATGTGCGCGCCGAAGTCGAATGGACCGCAAAGCAGGATCGTGTCGCTGCTTTCGAAACGGCGACTCCCGGTTTCACGCTCGTGAATGCGAGCGCCACGCTCCGGCCGTTCGGTGCCGACAGCAAAGCGAGCCTTACACTGTCGGCGAACAATATTTTCAACGTCGAAGCGCGGCGGCATGCCAGCTTCCTGAAGGATTATGCACCGCTCAGCGGCCGTGATTTCCGGATCACGGGGCGTGTGAGCTTTTAAGCGCGCCAAAGTTTATTGTCCGGTCTTCCAACGGCCCCTACTTTGCGCCATCAGGGCGGCGTGAAAACGCTGACGCTGCTCCGCCACGCCAAATCAGGCTGGGATGATCCCGTTGCTCGTGATTTCGATCGTGCGCTCAACCCGCGCGGGCTGAAAGGCGCAAGGACAGTCGGTGCGCATATGCGCAATGTCGGACTCGTCTTCGATGCCGTCGTATCATCGCCGGCAGTGCGCTGCGTCGATACACTCGACGGGCTGTGGGAAGGCTATGGCCGGACACTCCATCCGCATTGGGACCGGCGGATTTATCTGGCATCAGGCGCAACCCTGCTCGATGTCATCCATGATCAGGATGACACATGCAATCGCGTCTTAATGTGTGGCCATAATCCGGGCCTTGAGGATCTGATCCTCATGCTGGTCCCCGACAACAGCGACGATCGGTTACGCGACGAAGTCGAGGATAAATTCCCGACGGCCAGCCTTGCCGAAATGCAATTCGACGTTGATCGCTGGACGGAAGTGAAAGTGAACGGTGCGCGGCTGGCGCGCTTCGTGCGTCCGCGTGATCTCGACACGACCTTAGGGCCAGACGCGGATTGAGCACGCTGCGTCGCGCCACGATTGGGGATGCGGGAAAGCTCGCGCTGATTGGCGCGGCAAGCTTTCTCGAAACGTTCGCCAACGACCATCCGGGCGATGCCACGGTGGATTTCATCCGTGCTTATCATTCGGAAAGTGCGTGGGCGGCAACGCTGGCAAAGCCCGATGTTGCGGTCTGGATCGTCGAAGAAGCTGCAGGTTGCCCCGTCGGCTATGCCGTGCTCAGCTCGGCTTCATCGCCGGAAACGACATCCGAAGATGCCGAACTGAAGCGGATTTACGTGCTGTCCAAATGGCACGGCACGGGGATCGGGCACAGCTTGTTCGACATGGCGGAATGTGAGGCTCGGGCGCGGCAGGCGGCCCGTCTGGTGCTGAGCGTTTACAAGTGCAACGCCCGCGCGATCCGGTTTTATGAAAAGCAGGGGTTCGCCGTAATCGGTGAAGCAACTTTTGCAGAATTTCCTGTGGAATTTGCCGATAACATCATGGCCAAGCCGCTTTAATCAGCCAGCGCTTCTTTCAGTTCGTCTCTTATTTTCAGAAGTGCGGGCAAGATAGTGACCGACGTCGCCTGTGCGCCCTGCTGCACTGGCGCATCACCGTTTTTCAATAGGCCCTGCGCACCCTTAATCGTGTAGCCATCGCGGTTCAGCGCCTGATCAATGCGGCGCACGAGCACGACGTCTTCGGGCCGGTAATAGCGTCTGTTGCCTGCGCGGGTTACAGGCCGGAGTTGCGGAAAGCGTGTTTCCCAGTAGCGCAATATGTGCTGCGGCAATCCGAGCTCGGCCGAAAGCTCCCCGATGGTGCGGAATGCGCCTTCACTTTTTAGATCGGCCAATCGATGCCTTTCTAACGACCCTTGACGATGCGTTCGCGCATGGTCTGGCTTGCGCGAAACGTGAGCACGCGGCGCGGCGCGATCGGCACTTCAACACCGGTTTTCGGATTGCGGCCGATCCGCTCATTCTTATCGCGCAAAATAAAACTACCGAAGCCCGAGACCTTAACGTTCTCACCAGCCGACAACGCTTCGGACATTTGGTCGAGAATTTGTTCGACTAGGCCCGATGAATCAGCGCGTGACAAGCCGATCTGGCGATGTAATGTCTCGGTCAGGTCCGCACGAGTGAGTGTGCCGATGTCAGCCATGAAATTGGTCCCGTAAGCCGCTAGTCTGCCATCCTATCGTTATGGCCAGGAAGGTCAATCGCGGTTCACCATCGGATCGCGGCGGCTCCCCACGTAAAACCACCACCCATCGCTTCGAGAACAACAAGATCACCGGCTTTGATCCGCCCGTCGCGCGCCGCAACATCGAGCGCCAGCGGCACAGACGCTGCCGACGTATTGGCATGCTGATCGACTGTTACGACCACTTTGGCTGGATCGAGACCCAGCTTGCGCGCTGTGGCATCGAGAATGCGGGCATTGGCCTGATGCGGGACGACCCAATCGACATCGGCCATGGTCAAACCAGCCGCGTCGAGCGTTTCGGTCAGCACATTGGCAAGATTAGTCACCGCATGTTTGAACACAGCTGGCCCTTCCATCCGCAATTTGCCCACCGTGCCTGTCGTCGATGGTCCGCCATCGACGTACAGCAATTTGTTATGGCGGCCATCGGCATGGAGTTTTGTCGCAAGAATGCCGCGACCGTCCTCGACAGCGCCCAGTACAACCGCCCCGGCACCGTCGCCGAACAGCACGCAAGTCCCGCGGTCTTCCCAATCGAGCAGTCGACTGAAGGTTTCCGAGCCAATCACAAGCGCCGTATTTGCCGATCCGGCGCGGATCATGCTGTCGGCGACTGAAACGGCATAAAGAAAGCCGGAACAGACAGCAGCAACGTCGAACGCGACACAGTCATCAATGCCGAGCATTGCCTGCACTTTAGTGGCGCTCGACGGAAATGTCTGGTCGGGCGTTGCCGTTGCCAAAACGATCAAGTCGATCGAGGATGGATCGAGCCCGGCAGCTTCCAAGGCGCCGCGTGCAGCGTCGGCACCCATCGATGCCGTTGTTTCGCCTTCACCTGCAATGTAGCGCGCACGAATGCCGGTACGCTCGACAATCCATTCGTCCGACGTGTCGACGGTTTTGGCAAGCTCTGCATTCGACACGCGGCGGGCGGGGAGGGCCGAGCCCGTGCCGAGAACGGCCGCACGTCTCATTTGGCAGCGGCAGCCATCGTCCGGTGCCCGGCAAATTGCTCCAGGTCCTCGGTAATCCGGCGCGTGATGTCGTTCGATACCAGTTTGGCGGCAACGCCGATTGCATTGGCAATGCCTTTTGCATTCGCTGACCCGTGGCTTTTCACGACGACACCGTTCAGCCCGAGGAAAACCGCCCCGTTGTGATTGTTAGGGTCGAGATGGTGGCGCATCAGTTCGGTTGCCGGGCGCGATACCAGGAATCCGAATTTCGAACGGACCGAACTCGTAAAGGCACGACGGAGCAAGTCGGTCACGAACCGGGCCGTGCCTTCCATTGTCTTCAGGGAAATATTGCCGGTAAACCCGTCGCAAACCACGACATCGGTCAGCCCGCGCGAGATTTTATCGCCTTCGATAAAGCCTTGAAAGCTCATGTGAAGTTCGCTCGCCGTGCGCAGTTGCGTTGCGGCGTCGCGGATTTCCTCGGTTCCCTTTTGCTCTTCGGAACCAATGTTGAGAAGTGAAACACGTGGGCGCGCAATGCCCAGTGCGGTACGCGAATAGGCGGCACCCATGACGGCAAACTCGATCAGGTTGCGCGTGTCGCACTCCGTATTCGCGCCAAGATCGAGCATGACGAAATCATTGTCGCCGAGGCTGGGTAGCAGGGCCGCCAGCGCCGGCCGATCGATACCGGGCATCGTACGCAGCGATATCTTTGCCATCGCCATGAGTGCGCC
Organism: Sphingomonas sp.; assembly: GCA_031412595.1. Lineage (GTDB taxonomy): Bacteria > Pseudomonadota > Alphaproteobacteria > Sphingomonadales > Sphingomonadaceae > Sphingomonas_O. The sequence continues at coordinate 7,010 of JANODH010000093.1, forward strand.
GGTATTACCGGCCGACACAGCTGCGCCCGCCTGCCCCGTCTTCACAGCATTGATGGCAAGTCCCATCGAGGTCGTCTTTGCGCGACGGATGGCCTGGCCGGGCTTTTCGCCGCCATCGATAACATCGGGTGCGTGCGCGATTTCGGACACAGCCGCTAAATTGGGGTGGTTTTTTAGTCCCGAGCGTATCGAAGACTCGTCACCGACCAGAAGAAAACTCAATCCAGGCCATTGGCGCCGTGCTTCCGCAACGCCTGCAAGCATTGCCGTCAGCCCCTCGTCGCCACCCATTGCGTCGATGGCGAGCCGTAGGCTTTTAGTCACGCAAGCGGCCTCCCCGGTTTGAGCAATCAGCCAGCGACTGCGAGAATTTCACGTCCGTTATAATGACCGCAGGCAGCGCACAGGTTGTGCGGGCGCTTCAGTTCACCGCAATTTGGGCATTCCTGAAACGACGCGACAGTCAATGAATCGTGCGCGCGGCGCATGTTGCGCTTCGAAGGGGTGGTTTTTCTTTTTGGAACGGCCATTTCGGCACCTGTCTCACTTCAAACGATGGGTTTAGCGGACAAAACCGCCCGACTGCGAGCGCGCGCTATACCGATTCCCCGGCGAGTTGCAAGGTGGGCGCGGTTGCAGCACCGCACAGTGCATGCCACGATGCCTGCGGAAACGAAATAGGGGCTTTTGAATGATCCTTCCGATAACATTGACAGCGGCCGGTGCAGCGGCACTTATCAACCTTTGGCTTGCTGTTCGCGTCGGGCAAAAGCGGATCGCAGGGAAAGTCTCGATCGGCGACGGTGGACATCCCCCGCTCATTGCGCGCATGCGGGCGCACGCGAATTTCACCGAATATACGCCCTGTTTTTTGATCCTTGTCGCGCTCATCGAAATGGCGACCGGTACGTCGACTTGGCTGTGGGTCGTGGTCGGCGCATTTCTGCTCGCGCGCGTCGCCCACGGCATCGGCATGGATGTCGTCGACGGGCAGAGCCGGTTGCGCGGGATCGGCATATTGGTGACGATGCTTACGCTTGCCGGATTGGCGATTTACGCGCTCACCATCCCTTATCTAAGCACGCCGCAAATCATGCCGATGGAAGAAGTGCAGTCGGGCTAAGGCGCGCTTTTGTGCGGCCTTGCTTCGGCAAGGATCAGCGCAAACTGATCGGCAGCATCGCTCCATTCCGCAATCGGGGACCAGCCTCCCGCCCGGAGCAAAAGACGAGCATCGCGCGGCCCATATTTATGGCTGTTTTCGGTGTGAATTGTCTCACCCGATGCCATCGCAAACGCTTCGCCTTCGATCGTAAAGGCAACATCGCGCACTGCCTGTAGATGCATTTCGATGCGCGCATAACTGTCGTTCCAGCGCGCGACATGGGCAAAGGCATCAATCGGAATCGTGCCGGCGAGCTCACGATTGATCCGGACCAGCAGGTTCTTGTTGAACCGTGCCGTCACGCCCGCTGCGTCGTCATAAGCACGAATAAGCGTTGCCTCATCCTTCACGCGGTCCATGCCGATCAGCAGCATCGCACCCACGCCAAGCGTTTCGCGCATCCGGCGCAGCAGGTCGACCGAAGTGCGCGCGATCAGATTCCCTATCGTCGATCCCGGGAAAAAGCCGAGCTTCGCTGCGCCCGCGACAGAAGCAGGCAACGCTACGGTCTGCATGAAATCGGCTTCGACCGGATGAATCGGCAGAGCGGGGAATTCGCGACTGAGTTCAAGCGCGGATGCGCGCAAAAAGTCCCCGGAAATGTCGATCGGTACATAAGCCGATGGCTTGGCCGCACGAAGCAGATGCGGCGTTTTCACTGAAGACCCCGACCCGAATTCGATCACAGCGCGCTCCGTGCCCGTCAGCGCAGCGACATCACCGCAATGCGCGGCCAGCAGCGCTGTTTCGACGCGTGTCGGATAATATTCGGGAAGCGTGGTGATGGCTTCGAATAGCTCAGAGCCTGCGCGGTCATAAAACCAGCGCGCTGGGATCGCGCGCTGTGCTGTCCGTAACCCCGCGAGAACATCGGCGCGGAATGCCGGATCGACCAAAACGTCGGTGGCATCGTGCCGCAGCATCACAGATCCCTTGCGAGCCGCACGCCGCTGAACTGCCAGCGCGCGCTCGGCGGAAAGAAGTTGCGTGTCGTCGGACGCGCTGTGCCCGGCGGTGTTGCGTGGCTCGATCCGCGCAGGACCATCTGCCCGCTCATGAACTTGCCATTATATTCGCCAACCGTCCCCGGGGCTGGTCGATAGCCGGGATAAGGTAGAAACGCGGAGCCAGTCCATTGCCAGGCCGTACCCGACATTTGCGAAAGTCGCGCGTCAGATGCCGCGGCTTCCCATTCAAATTCGGTCGGCAGCCGCGCGCCCGCCCAGCGCGCATAAGCATCGGCCTCATAATAGCTGATGTGTGCAACGGGTGCCGCGGGATTGCGGGCATGCAGGCCGTTCAGGCCGAATGATTTGTCGTCCTGCCAGTAAAGCGGTGTCGCGATCGCCTCGCGATGCACCCAGGCCGAGCCATCGGACAGCCACAAATCGGCGCGCGCATAGCCACCGTCGTCGATAAAGTCCTGCCACTCGGCGTTCGTAATCAGCCGGTCTGCCAAGGCATGTGCGCCGAGATAGATTTTGTGCTGCGGCGTTTCGCAATCAAAAGCGAAGCCTGCGCCGCCGTGGCCGATTTCGACGATGCCCGTTCGGCCTTCGATCCAGCGGATCGGATCGGGCATCGCCGTTGCCGCATCCGGCGCTGCGGGACGATAAACCGGGCGAAGTGGGTTTTGCGAAAACAGATGAAGGATGTCGGTCAGCAATAATTCCTGATGCTGCGCTTCATGCTCGCAGCCGAGCTCGATCAGCGCGCGCGCGGTGGGGGGAAATGCGTCGATCAACGCCCGATCGACATGCGCCCGATAGGCGCGGATTTCGTCGAGCGACGGTCGCGTGATCATCCCGCGCTGCGGCCGTGCGTGTCGATCGCCTTCGCCTTCATAATAGCTGTTAAACAGATAATGATAGGCCGGATCGAACGCGCGGTATCCATCCACGAAGTCGCGCAAGACGAAAGTTTCGAAAAACCACGTCGTATGGGCAAGGTGCCATTTTGCAGGCGACGCATCAGGCATCGACTGAACCGTGGCATCGGCATCCGAGAGCGGCTCGGCCAGCAACAATGTCCGTGCCCGCGTTGCTGAAAAGCGCATCGCGAGTTCGTCTTCCGCTATGTGCGCCATTGCCATAATTGCTCGTATCATAATGCACGCCGGAAAACAGCGCGGCTGTGGTGCGGTTCCCTAACGCGTTGCGCCGGGCACCCACAGGACGTCGTCTGCGCCATTATTGTTGGCCACGCGTGCCATCGTGAAAAGATGGTCCGACAGCCGGTTGAGATAAGCAAGCGCTTGCGGGTTCAGCCGGTCTGCTGCGACCGCACTACGCTCGGCACGGCGAACTGCTGCGCGCGCAACATGCAAATGTGCGGCAAGCGCAGAACCGCCCGGCAGGATAAAGCTGTTGAGCGGGGCAAGCCCTGCATTCATCGCGTCGATTTCAACTTCGAGCCGCTCGACTTGAACGGGCATGATCCGCAGCGGTTCCCAGCCAAAATCGCCATCGGGCGTTGCGATGTCGGCACCCAGATCGAACATATCGTTTTGGATCGTGCGCAATGTTTTCAACATGTCGCCGGTTGCATGAACTGCGGCAACGCCGATCAGGCTGTTTGCTTCGTCGACGTCGCCGATGGCGGCCATCAGCGCCGACGATTTCGCGACGCGGCTGCCATCGACAAGCCCCGTCGTCCCGGTGTCGCCGGTCCGCGTATAAATCTTGTTCAGCTTGACCATCAGCCCTGCCGCGAGAGCAGCAGCAACAGCATCACGAGAACAACCGCACCCGCCTGAAAGCCGACGCGCATGAACATCGCTTTATTTTGGCGTTCGGCTGATCGGCTTACGCCGCGATCGGTCGATTTCAGATCGGCTTCAGTCGTTTGCAGGAAAGCAATAATGCCTTTGATGAGAGCAAACAGGGCGCCACCCATGGCTAGCGCGATCAGGATGATAAGGAGTGTCGACATAATGTGCATCTAGGGACGGTCGAAGCTAAAGCCAATGGGGAGGCGAAGGCTTCGTAACTGATGCGCAAGGGCATGTCCGTCCGTCCCCGCGGCGCGCATGCTCGCGAGACTGGCCGACGCTGCACGCTTGGCAAGGCGCTTGCCGTCGGGGCCGCAAACCAAGGCATGATGATGATAGGTCGGCGTCGGCAGTCCGAGAAGCGATTGCAGGACGCGGTGAATATCGGTTGCGGTCTCAAGGTCGCGACCGCGCACCACATCGGTTACGCCCTCGGCGGCATCGTCCACGGTGACCGCGAGATGATAGCTGGTCAGCACGTCCTTTCGCGCGATCACGACATCGCCCCAAGAGTGTGCGGGATCGTCCGGCGGCGCGGCCTTTGCCATGTCGAGCCGCCAAACAGCGGGGCCAGTTGCGGCGCGACCCCGGCAAGTGCCCGGATAGACCGGTGGCTGGTCGCCCTGTGGCGCGCTGGCGCTTGCCGAAATTTCGGCGCGGGTACAATTGCAGGGATAGATCAGGTCGCGATCGCGTAGATGATCGAGTGCCGCAGCATAACGAGCGCCATTTTCGGATTGGGTGCTGACCAGATCCCATTCGAGGCCCAGCCAGCCCAGATCCGCGAATATCGCCTCGACGAATTCCGGGCGATAGCGCGCGCCATCGATATCCTCGATCCGGACGAGAAACTGACCGCCGCGTCTGCGCGCCAGATCATGCGCCAGCACGGCAGAGTAAGCATGGCCGAGATGCAGCCAACCCGTCGGTGACGGCGCAAAGCGCGAAATTGCGCCTTGTTCAATCAATGGTTGACCGCGAGTCAGTGGCTGTGCTGTCATGCGGATGTCACCAATTGGCCCGATGGGCGCCATGACACGAAAAGGATTTGGGTAACGCATGTACCACCCCGACCTTATCCGCCATCCTGACGGGTGCCCGGCGCTCGTGCTCAACGCGGATTATACACCGCTCAGTTACTACCCTTTGAGTGTCTGGCCGTGGCAGACTGCGGTCAAAGCCGTGTTCCTCGACCGCGTCGACATCGTCGATCATTATCAGCGCGAAGTTCATTCGCCGACGCATACCATGAAATTGCCGTCGGTCATTGCGCTCAAATCCTATGTGAAGCCTTCGCAGCATCCGGCATTCACGCGCTTCAACGTATTCCTGCGCGACCGGTTTCAGTGCCAATATTGCGGCGTCGGCAACGATCTTACGTTCGATCATGTCGTGCCGCGCGCTTATGGCGGCCGGACGACGTGGGAAAATGTGACGACGGCCTGCGCGCCCTGCAATCTTAAAAAAGGCGGCCGGACGCCGCGCGAAGCCAAGATGGGTCTTCACATCGCACCAATCCGACCGACCAGCTGGCAATTGCAAGACCACGGCCGCGCCTTCCCGCCCAATTTCCTGCACGATAGCTGGCGCGACTGGCTTTATTGGGACATCGAATTGCTGGCCTAGCCTGCCATCGAATAAGGCCCGCCACGCTCAAGGGCGCGCTTATAGGCATCGCGTGCCTGAAACCGCTTTACCCAGGCACCGATATTCGGATGCGTTGCGTGAAGCCCATAGCGGCACGCGATTTCGCCGACGAAGCTCATCTGGATGTCCGCGCCTGACAGCTTGCTGCCCAGCAGCCAGTCCTTGCCGGCAAGCGATACCTCGACATAGCCCAGATGGTTGGCGATTTCACTGTCGATCCGCGGGGCAAGCGGCGCGGCGCCATCACCGAGCATGCCGCAATAGAGCTTCAGCATGAACGGCAGTATCGCCGATCCTTCGGCATAGTGCAGCCACTGGTTATACGCTTCATACGCGGGCGTATCCACCGCCGGCATGAGGGCACCGCCGCCATGTTTGCGAACCAAATGATCGATGATCGCGCCTGATTCGATGATCGTGCCGTGCTCGTCGCTGATCACTGGCGATTTGCCGAGTGGATGGACCGCTGTCAGTTCGGGCGGCGCTAGCCGTGTTTTTGCATCCCGCTGATAGAATTTGATTTCGTATGGCGTGCCGATTTCCTCGAGCAGCCAGAGAATGCGTTGCGAGCGTGATTCGTTGAGATGGTGGACTGTGATCATGGGCAAGGGCTCCTGTTTTTCGCGTGGTGCCCTGTCCGAAGCGACTTGGCAATTGACGCTACGGCTGCTGCAGTGCAGCAAGTGACATGGCTTCGATCGCACAGAACCCGGACATCCGTTTCCTCGGTCGAATCCTGGGCGACGTCATCCGCGAACTGGGTGGCGAAGCGCTGTATAGGCGGACCGAATATATCCGTTCGACGTCGGTCGATCGGCATCGTGGGCTTGCAGGCGCGCACACTGTCGACACCGGGCTCGATGCGCTGACGCTCGACGAGACGCTCGATTTCGTACGCGGTTTCATGCTCTTTTCGATGCTCGCCAACCTCGCCGAGGACCGGCAAGGTGTCGCGGTCGAAACCGGGGCGGATGTGGCTCATGTTCTCGCCAAACTTGCCGCCCATGGTATCGACGGGGCTGCGGTGAGCGAAATGCTGAACCACGCGCTCGTCATGCCCGTGCTGACGGCGCATCCGACCGAAGTACGCCGAAAATCGATGATCGATCATCGCAACCGGATCGCCGCGCTGATGGCATTGCGCGACGCGGGCATCACCGAGACCGAGGACGGTGATGCTGTCGAAGCCGCAATTGCGCGGCAGATCGCGCTGCTCTGGCAAACGCGGCCGCTGCGGCGCGAACGGCTTTATGTTGCGGATGAAGTTGAAAATGCGCTGGCGTGGCTGCGCGACGTTTTTCTGCCGATGATGCCTGCGCTTTACGCCCGGTGGGACCGGGCATTGGGGCACCGGACGGCGTCGTTTCTGCAAGTCGGCAGTTGGATTGGCGGGGATCGAGACGGCAATCCGAATGTCGTCGCGGAATCGCTGCATCTGGCGCTGGGGCGGTCGGCAGAGACTGTGCTCGGCTATTATCTCGATGCCGTTCATGCGCTGGGTGCTGAACTTTCGATCTCGACCGAACTGGCCGACGTCGATGCCAGCGTTATCGCGTTGGCAGAGGCCAGCGGCGATACCGCATTGAGCCGGGCCGACGAGCCGTATCGCCGTGCAGTGTCGGGCATTTATGCCCGGCTGGCCGCGACATTTGCATCTATAACAGGGAAATCGCCGCCGCGGCCTTCGGTGCTGTCCGGCAAGCCCTACGCCGATCGTGCAAGTTTCCGCGCCGACCTTCGTGCTGTGGCCAAAGCACTGACCAACGGGCCACTTTCGACGGGTGGCGCGCTTGGGCGGCTGATCCGCGCCGTCGATATTTTCGGCTTTCATCTGGCAACACTCGACCTGCGCCAGAACAGTGACGTGCATGCGCGTGTGGTTGCCGAGTTGCTCAAGGCTGCAGGCGTGGAAGCAGATTATGAGGGGCTGGAGGAACCGGCGCGCGTCACCCTGCTTCGGCGCGAACTCGCCAGCCCCCGCCCGCTTTCGGGACCCAACCTGCACTACACCGAGGAAACGCAGTCGGAAATGGCGATATTTGCCGCCGCCGCCGAGGCCAAAGCGCGTTACGGCGATGCTGCAATTGCGCGCGCGATCATTTCCAAGGCCGACAGCGTTTCGGATCTGCTCGAAGTCTACATCCTGCTGAAGGAAGCTGGGCTTTACACGCCGGGCCGCGCGGACATCATGGTCGTGCCGCTGTTCGAGACGATCGGCGATCTGGAAGCAGCGCCTGCGATCATGGCTGAGTTCCTCGCGCTGCCCGAAATGGCAGCGCTTGCGGTGGCGGCGGGGCATCAGGAAGTGATGGTCGGCTATTCGGATTCGAACAAGGACGGCGGCTATCTGACGTCGACGTGGAGCCTGTATCAAGCAAGCCTTGCGCTGGCACCGGTTTTCGAAAAGGCCGGCACGGCGATGCAATTGTTTCATGGGCGCGGCGGCGCTGTCGGGCGGGGCGGTGGCTCCGCTTTCGCCGCGATCCGCGCGCAACCGCCGGGCACGGTCAAAGGCCGCATCCGCATCACTGAACAAGGCGAAGTCATTGCCGCCAAATATGGATCGCGCGAGAGTGCGGCGATCAATCTCGAAGCGATGGCAGCGGCAACGATCCTTGCCAGCATGGAGCCCGAAGGGGTCAGCGCGATCGATGCCAAGCGCTTTGCCGAT
>JANODH010000094.1:0-3743 GCA_031412595.1 Sphingomonas sp.
GAACGGTCGGCGACGACCGGATCGAAGCCGCGATCATGGGCATCGAAAAACTGGGCGGCCTCACCCCACGCGGCATCCGCACGCATCTCGGGCTGAACAAGCCGATCTATCGCCGGACGGCCGCCTATGGCCATTTCGGCCAGAAAGCTGATGGCGATTTCTTCCCATGGGAGCGGACCGACCTCGTCGCCGATCTGAAGGCAGCACTGGCGTAAGGCTGATGCGTGATCTTCAGGCCGTTTTCGACGCCCTTCGGCCGCTTTTTGCCAGGCATGAGCGTGCGTGTCTGTTGCTTGCTGATGAAGCGGGACGCTATGCGCTGAACAGCCATGAAGTTCGTGCAAAAGATGGCTACGCGACATTTTTCGGGAGCGTCGAGCTCAAGAAAAGTTACGTGTCTGCGCACCTGTTCCCGGTCTATGTTTACCCCGATCTCCTCGACGGCATCAGCGACGCGCTCCGCAAGCGCATGCAAGGCAAATCCTGCTTCAATTTCACATCCGTCGAACCCTTGCTCATTGAAGAATTGGCAAGGCTGGTCGACGCGGGCGCAGCGCGTTTCAAAGCCGACGGCAAGCTTTGACGCGTCCCGATCCCGTCACTATCGGCCGCCTTTACGGCCGGCGGGCCGGGCATAAGCTGCGCGAGGGACAGGCAGCACTTGTCGAAGCGCTGTTGCCGACACTCGCCGTACCCGAAGGGCCGGTCAGTTCGGAAACGCTGTTCGGCGACGTCCGCCCGCTTGAACTCGAAATCGGCTTTGGCGGTGGCGAGCATCTGGCAGCGCAAGCCGCGATGCGGCCCGAGCATGGTTTCGTCGGCTGCGAGCCGTTCCTAAACGGGGTCGTCAGTGCGCTACAGCATATTCAGCAAGGCCCGCTTGATAACGTGCGGCTGCACATGGGCGATGCGATCGAGGTGCTGAACCGCATGCCCGATGCATCACTCTCGCGCGTCTATTTGCTCCACCCCGACCCCTGGCCCAAAGCACGTCACGCCAAGCGGCGGTTCATGAACAAGGGGCCTGTCGACCTGATCGCGGCAAAGCTCAAACCCGGCGGCGAATTTCGCTTCGGCACCGATCACCCGATCTACGTCCGCCACGCCATGATGATCATGAACGCGCGGACCGATTTCGACTGGCAGGTGACGACGTCAGCAGACTTCCTGAACCGTCCCCACGACTGGCCCGAAACGCGATACGAGCGCAAAGCCCGCACGGTTTACGGGCATGAAGTCTGGTACTTCCGATACCGGCGACGCTAGGCCGCCGCCAGACGCTGCAGATTGCCCATCGCGGCCATCGCGTTATTGCGGAAAGATGCAAGCACGGCCTGCTTTTCGGCATCATCGGGGCCGATCGCCGCAATCACTTTGCCAAAGCCGTCAAGCCGACAATCGCGAATCCAGCTTCGCAGGGCCTTATCGTGCGACCACGCCATCTGATTGAGCATGTTGACGATGTTGCACATCGGATAATCCTGAAGCGTTTCGGGAAAAGGCACGGTGCGGCACAGCGCATTTTTCGCGTTGTCGTCGGGGAAATGCACTTCGATGAATGCCGTCAGCGCCGCACTGAACGCAGGTTGCGGCATGCGGATCATCTGCGGCGTGATCATGTCTCCCTGAAAAACGGGTATCGCCGGCCGGATTGTGACGGCCGACGCGCTGCAATCGATGAAGACCGTGCCCGGTTCGACCGGAACCGCGCCGCCGTCTAGCGTAATCGTATCGATCGTTATGCTCTGGACACGGCCCATGCGAATGACGCTCGAAATCTTTCGCAGTTCTTCGATTTCGCCGGTCGATATCGTTGCGTAGTGAAACATCGTCGGCGTGACGTCAGGATCGATGCGGAGCGTGATGCCGACCGCTTCGAGCCGCAGGAACAAGTCGTCGATGCTGCTGGCTTCGGCAAACGCCGCCATTTGCGCGGCTTGACCGCCGATCGTTTCGTCGAAAAATTCAACGCCCGGCTGTGTGCGCAAGCGATTGAGCAACCACGAATCGCGCGGCATGATCCAGCTGATCGATGCCGGGTCTGCGCCCGACCCGAGCAGCCAGACGCCGACGTCCATCGCGGTTTTACCCGCACCGACGATGACGAAGCGCGTCGGCAGTGTGCCTTTGCCGATCCACAGGTTGGGCAAGGCGTTGGGCGTTATGAGTCGGACGCCATCACCAACGCTGAATTTGGGGGTGTGGGTCGAAGGAACTGTGGTCCCGTAATAGGTCGCATCCACGGTTTTGCGGCGGATCGTTACCTGTGTCTCCTTGCCCGAAAGCAGCGACACGAAGCGCCCGTCGCCCTTGTAATCGGACATCGGGAAGTAGCGCACCCGTCCGCTGGGCAACAGCTTCTGGCGCATCACGGCATCGAAATAACCGCTGACTTCAGGGCCGGATGCCAGTTCATACAGCCCCTTGTTGACGCCGATTTCGTCTTTGCGGTTCGTGCCGAGCGGCATCGAGGCGACGCCGTAAAATGCCGAGGGTTGGTGCAAGGCGACGAACGAATAAGCATCGTTCCAGTGCCCGCCCGGCTTGCCATGCCGGTCGACGATCACGATGTCGGCACCGCATTCGTCGATCAGCGTATCGGCAAAAGCGAGGCCGACGGCACCGCTGCCGACGATCAGATAGTCCGTCTCGATCGTCGTCATGCCGTGGCCCCCGCTCGTCGCGGGCGATTATGCCTTTGGCGTTAGCTTAAGCAAGCGCCCTTCGTCCTCCAAAAGCCACAGCGCGCCATCGGGGCCCTGCTCCACTTCGCGGATGCGCGTGCCCATGTCATAGCGTTCGGCTTCGCGCGCGGTATCGCCATCGATGGCAACGCGGATCAGTGCTTGCGATGACAGGCCACCGATGAAGATGTTGCCCTTCCACGCCGCAAACTTGTCGCCCGAATAGACGATCAGACCAGCGGGTGAGATCACTGGCGTCCAACTGACTTTCGGCGCTTCGAATTCAGGACGCGTTACATGATCGGGGATGTCGCGCCCGTCATAATGGTCGCCGTTCGATACGATCGGATAGCCGTAATTCTTGCCTTTCACGATGATATTCAGTTCATCGCCGCCTTTGGGCCCCATTTCCTGCGCCCACAAACGCCCTTGCCCGTCAAAAGCGATGCCGAGCGGATTGCGCTGTCCCGAGGTCCAGATCTGCGACTTGATCCGTCCCTGATCATAATAGGGATTGTCGCTTGGCACCATGCCGCCGTCGGTCAGGCGGATGATTTTGCCGAGATTGCTGTCCATGTCCTGCGCGGGTGTGAACTTTTGGCGATCACCGCTGCTGATATACAGCATACCATCCGGACCGAAGGCCAGCCGGTGCCCGAAATGGCCGCGCCCGGTGACTTTGGCTTCCTGCCGCCAGATAACCTGAAGCCCCTCGACTCGCGCTGTCGCACCGTCGATCACAAGCTTGCCGCGCCCGACAGCCGCACCGCGCATATCGCGTTCGCCTGCTTCGACCCAGCTCAGATAGACATAGCCGTTATTGGCAAAATCGGGATGGATGATCACATCGCCCAGACCCCCCTGCCCGCCTGCATCGACTTGCGGTGCGCCCGAAACGGCAGTGCGCTTGCCCGTGCTCGTGTCGACCAGCCACAGCTTGCCGTCTTTTTCGGTCACGAGCGCCATCGCCTGGCTCTCACCGGGCAGGAATGTCATTGCCCACGGCGAATCGAACGTCGCGACCGGCGTTGCTACAAAGGGCTGGGCCGATTGCGCGGG
>JANODH010000095.1:0-4966 GCA_031412595.1 Sphingomonas sp.
TCCTGAAGGAAAAACGGACCTGGGCGATCGTGATTGCCAAAGCGATTTCGGATTCGACCTGGTGGCTGCTCAATTTCTGGCTGCCCGATTTTTATCGCAAGGAATATGGGTTGACGACGAGCGAGCTTGCGGTGCCGCTTGCAATTGCATTTCTCGGTTCGGGGGCAGGGGCGTTCATTGCCGGATGGGCCTCGACCCGGTTGCTCGAGAAGGGCTGGAGCGTGAACCGCGTGCGTAAGACTGTTTTACTGGCTTCCGCGCTTGTCGTCACGCCCGTGCCGTTCGTGCTTGAGCTCAACAGTTTCTGGCCAGTTGCAATCATGATGGGCGTCGTGCTGGCGGGGCATCAGGGATTTTCGCTGAGCCTGTTTTCGATCATTACTGACGTTGTGCCGCGCGGCAAGGTCGGTCGCGTGACCGCGTTCGGCGCGTTCTGCGGCAACATCGGCGGGATGGCGATCGTCTGGGTGACCGGCGTCGTGCTGACTGCGGGACTTGGCTATACCCCGCTTTTTGTTTTCGCGGCATGTTCCTATTTGCTGGCGCTGCTCTGGCTCCATCTGATGTTGCCCGTTATCCGTCGCGCGTGACGAACCAAAACCGCCCGATTCCTGCCGCCGCTGATCTTTACGGCGATTTGCTCGATGTAGCGCCGTCGCCCAAGCTTGCGTGGCGCAGCTATTGGCCGGGCCTCGCGATGGCAGCAGTCGCATCGCTGGCAGCCGCTTACTTGTCCGAACATTACGGCGCGCCATTGATGCTGATGGGGTTGCTCATCGGGCTCGCATTCAATTTCGTAAATGCCGACGCGCGGCTTCAACCTGGGCTGGGCTTTGCATCGAAGACCTTGCTGCGCTGGGGCATCGTTCTCGTCGGGCTGCAGATCACGATTGCGCAGATCGTCGGTCTAGGCTGGGTCGCATTCGCCGTCATTGCGGCTATGATTGCGCTGGTGACTGTCTCGGGCACGCTTTCGGCCCGGTTCATCGGGCGCGATGCTGCATTCGGCACGCTGGCGGGCGGCGCTGTCGCGATCTGCGGCGCTTCGGCTGCTTTGGCACTGGCAGCTGTGCTGGGCGAGCGGCGCGCAAGTCAGGCGCAACTGACTCTTGTTCTTGTGGGTGTGTCGGCTGCCAGTGCGCTGGCAATGTCGGTCTATCCGATCATCGCCTACGGTTTGGCGCTCAGTGATACTCAGGCAGGTTTCCTCATGGGGGCTTCGATACATGACGTGGCGCAAGCCTTGGGCGCAGGCTATTCTTACTCCACCGAAGCGGGAACCACCGCAACGATCGTGAAGCTCACGCGGGTTGCGCTGCTTGCTCCGGCTCTGGCGTTTGTTGCGCTGGCCTATCCCGCCGATCCCGGGCAAAAACGAAGCCGCGTCGGCGTCCCGCTGTTCGTCATTGCTTTTCTTTGTCTCGCCGGGGTCGGTTCCTTGTTTTCGATCCCGCCACAAATTCTCGATGTGGCGCGGAACCTTTCGCTGGCATTGCTGCTTCTCGCCGTAACCGCGACCGGTATCCGCTCGCCGATGCAGCAGCTGCTCGAACAGGGCTGGCGCGCTTCGGTGCCGGTGATCGTTGCGACCCTGATTTCGTTCGGCCTGGCACTTCTGGCAACCGTAACGCTCGTGCAATAGAAATGCCGTAATTCGTTAATCTAATCGCAATATTTATGCGATCTTTGAAATCTCACTGTCACATTTGCAACCTACCGCACCGATCGAGGCGGAGAACGTGGGCCATCGAGTCGGGCCACACCGCCTAGCAAAATCAACCAGCCGGTGCCCCCGGAGCGGAGATATTATGGCCTCGTTCAAGCGTTTCTCAACGATCCTTCTCACGACTGCCGCATGCGCGAGCTTAGCTGCCTGCGACGGCGCATCCGAAATTGCGTCGCCGGGCACAGGCAATGTGATCATCAACCCGCCAGCCGCCCCGCCACCCGTCGTGGCGCCGACGCCGCCTGCAGCCATAACGGCAGCCGAATTTGCCGCGCCTGATGGCGGCACCGCGACTGTTTCGATCACAGCAGACGAGCAGCTTGCTCTGCTGACGACGGCACCAAGCAGCAATAACAACCCGAGCGGGACGCGCGTTTTTTCAGCTGTATCGGGGCCAGTCGTTGCCTCGCCTTCCTTTTCCGCGCTGACGCCGGTTCCGGTTGCCATCAGCCCCACGACACTCGATGCATTCTTCCAGCCGGGCGCGTTTCTCGGCGCGTTCAGTGGCCCTGCTGACACAGCATTTCAGCAGTGGACATGCAATTCACCCTCGGCAAACTTCGGCAGCGCAAGTTCTTCGTGCAACGCGCCGCCGATCGTTGTCGCATCGGGCTCGACGCCTGCCGCGTCGGCATGCCCGACAGGCACCACGGACGGCGGCACGAATACGAACGTGCGCTTGTGCCGTCTGCCTAATGCCATCACGGCGAACCTGACACTGCCGCGGATCACGGGCGTTGCCTATCTACTGAGCGGTAACGTCGAAGTCGGCACCGATGTCGGAACAACGGGCGCCGCAACCGGACCGACGCTGACGATCGAGCCTGGGGTTACCATTGTTGCCGATCCCGCCGACCCCGCAAACGACGTGCTTCTGGTTAACCGCGGATCGAAGATCGATGCCGTCGGAACACCGAGCGCGCCGATCATCTTCACATCGCGCCAGAACTTGTCAGCAACGGGTACGTCGGATTCGACGCAGGGCCAGTGGGGCGGGGTCATCCTTCTGGGCCAGGCACCGACGGGCGTTTGCCGCACCGGGACGGGTCCGAACGACGCAGCGGGTTCGAGCACGATTTGCGAAAACTCGGCCGAAGGTCTGGTAACGCCACGTTTTTACGGCGGCCCCACGCCCGCAAGCAACAGCGGTCGTATGCAATATGTCCAGATCCGTTTTACCGGCATCGACATTTCGGCGGGCGGCGGCAACGAATTGCAGGGCCTGACGCTTGGTGGCGTCGGTTCGGGTACGCTGCTTAGCCATATTCAGTCGCACAACTCGGCGGATGACGGGATCGAGATCTTCGGCGGCACGGCAAACCTGCGTTATATCGCCATCACCGGTGCCGATGACGACGGCTTCGATTACGACAATGGCTATCGTGGTTTCGTGCAGTTTCTCGTCGTGGCCCAGAAGCCCGGCGGTGCCACGAGCGACTCGTTCACGCTCGAAGTCGATTCGAACGGCAACGAAGACCTACTGCCCCGCACCTATGCGCAGATCTCGAACTTCACGTTCATCCATACAGCGAACACTGTCGGCGCATTGCGTATTCGTGGTGGCGCGGACACGCGTCTCGTCAACGGTATTTTGCAAAGCTCGGCGCGATGCCTGAACATAATCGCGCAGAATTCGGCAACGGACCGTTCGACGATCCGGGCGGCGAATGCGGCGCTCCAGGATGTCGGTCCGCCGATCTTCAGTTCGATCTACTTCGCCTGCAGCAACCGCTGACACGCAGCAGGCGAACAGGCAGCGCTGGTCAATGGGTTTCGACCCTGATCAGCGCTGGCTCGTAATTGAACCAACCAAACTGGATCGCGCCATGAGAAGTCCACTGCGCTTCAATTCTCTACTCTTATTGTCGTCCATGCTCATTGCGCCGAGTGCGCTGGCGCAAGCGCAGGATGCTCCGGCGACAGCACCAACGGCAGTGCCAGAAGCGGTGGCAACGCCGCCTGCCGATGCACCACCGGAAGTTGAAGAAGAAGTCGAAATTTCAGCACCGGGCGCCAGTGCTGGAGCTGGCAACGAGATCATCGTGACGGGTCGTCGCTTTACGCCGAACTCGGTTCGGCTGACGCCGCAGATCATCACTGTGCTCAGCGCCGAAGATATCGCGCGAACAGGCGAAGGGGATATTGCCGGTGCTTTGCAACGCGTCACGGGTTTGTCTGTCGTTGGAAACGGATTTGTGTTCGTTCGCGGCCTCGGTGATCGTTATTCTTCGGCATTGCTGAACGGGTCTCCTTTGCCGTCGCCGGAGCCGCTTCGCCGCACGATACCGCTCGATATTTTCCCGACCTCAGTGGTCAGTTCGGCAGTTGTGCAGAAGACCTATTCAGTAAATTATCCTGCTGAATTCGGGGGTGGCGTCATCAATCTCACCACACGTGCTATTCCCCGCGAAAGCTTCGTGACCCTCGGGGGCGGTGTTTCGTTCGACAGCGCAACCACCGACAATTTCGGCTACACGTATCAGGGCGGCGGGCGCGACTGGACCGGTTTTGACGACGGCACGCGTCGCGTACCAGCTTTTGTTACAGCGGCAGGTAATGGTAACACACCGCTGGCGGCCGTGGAAACAGCGCAGCTCAACAGTCTTGAAACCGTTGTTCTCCAGAAGACCAAATTCATTCCGATCAACTTTTCGGGTGACTTGAGCTTTGGTCATACAATGGACATTTTTAGCGACGGGCGGCTCGGCATTATCGGCGCAGCAAGTTTTGGCAGCACATGGCGTACGCGTGATGTCGTCCAGCAGGACACCAACGAAGACAATGGCAATCTGCGCAACGATTTTCGTTCGGTGATCACCGATAATCGCGCCGTCGCAAACGCGCTTTTGGGCTTTGGCCTCGATATTGCGGACCACAAATTTCGTTGGACCAATCTGTATATTCACGACACCAACAAGCAAGCGCGGGGTTCGACTGCGACAGTCTATGCGAATTCGTCGGGTTCCACGCGCTTTGATCAGAATACGGCATGGTTCGAGCGGCAACTGATTAACACGCAGTTGGTGGCCGAGCTCGATTTCGGCGACTTCGAAATCGACGGTCGGGCAAGCTATGCGAACACGCGGCGCGATTCGCCTTATGAGCGGACGTTCAACTCACGTTTCGACACGAATTTCGGGACGTTTGTAAACGATCTTTCCGGTGCAGCGGGCACTGATCTGGCGTCCGTTGCATTCAGCGAACTCGACGAAAACCAATATAGCGGCCAGGCCGACCTTT